>DXCX01000056.1 GCA_019115785.1 Candidatus Intestinimonas merdavium
CGACAGAAGTTCTGGCTCTTACCAATGAGATCACTCCGGAACCGGTGACACTCCGGCAGTGACTGAACCAGCTCAGCGGTGGCCAGTCAAGGGCACTGATGATCGCGGACATTGCCCTGATCTGTGACAGCCCTATTGTCCTCATTGATGAGATTGAAAATGCGGGCATCGACAAGGAGCGCGCACTGGGCTTGCTGCAGAAGAAGGATAAACTGGTACTGGTTGTCACCCACGACCCCCACACAGCCCTGATGGCCAAGCGGCGCATCGTCCTGTCCGGCGGCGCAGTGGCCACCGTGGTAGAGCGCACCGCCGGTGAGGCCGCCCTCTATGAGTCGCTGGGCAGAGCCTATCGGGAACAGCGGCACTATCAGACCCAACTCCGGAAAGGAGCCTGTTTGGCATGACATCTGTTTTGCTCTATTGGAATCATATCTGCGTTCTACACCGCCAGGAGAAGGCTTTCCTGGAGGGCCTGGCCCAGCAGCTACGGGAGGACAATATCCAGCTGCGGGTGCGCTATTTCGGCCTGGGCTATCCGGAGCATATGTCGGAGTACCTGGCCCGGCCGGACGCAGTTCTCCCGGACCTCATTGTCTCCGCCGATCTGGAGGTATTTGAGGACCCTCTCATCTTCTCCAAACTCCAACCGGAGCTCTATCCTTCGGCGGACTGGGTACCCCTGCGGCAGAGCCCCATGCTGAACGCAGTACAGCGAGGCCACTGTCTCCTCCCCTTTGTTTCTATTCCGCTGGTGTACTATACTCGGGAGCCGGAGGCCTGTGCCAAAACCGTTCTTCCGGATTGGCATGGACTGGCCTTCGGGGGAATCAACAATTCCGCGGTAAAAACGGTGGTCAAGGCCGTGTGGGAGCAGTGGGGCCAGACAGCTGCCGCCAGACTCCTGGAGGAGAGCCTGGTGACTGACATGCCCATTGGGGCGTTTCAGGCGGTGCGCCAGGGACAGGCTGATACCGCTCTGGTTCCCTCCCTCTATGCCCTCCGGGCGGACGGCCGTGAGACCTTTCTCCGCGTCCCCCGGGAGGGTCCGGTACTGATCCCCTCCTATTTTTGTGCCCGCACTTCTGTACCGGAGTGGGCGGCCCGCCGGGTGGCGGAACATATCCTCTCCCTTGAGCTTTGCGATTTCTATGTAGCCAATGGAGATCTGATCGTCTACCCTGCCTGTACCGAACTGCACAGCAGACAGGAGAAAGCGCATGCCCTCTGCCCGTCCGCCGAATGGCTTGGGCAGCTTTCCCGTGAGGACTTCTACCAACTCTATTGCGCCAAACTGCCTTCCGCGGTGGATTTTGGACAGACTCTGACAGCATTATCACCGGAAGCATCCAAGGCAAAGAGCGAAGGATTGGCATAGAATCATGAACGCATACCTTTATGCGGATATTCTGGCAACCGCAACAGAAACCTCCCGGCCGTGAGTGGCCGGGAGGTTTCTGCTTTATCTTGTTCGATCCGGTCGCAATTCTTGCTCTACTCCAGTTTCCACTGTGCACTCTTGTTCTGCAGCTCCACCATCCGGCGATAGAGGCCGCCCTGTTCCATCAGTTCCGCCGGGCTGCCTTGCTGCGCCACATGGCCGTCCTCCAGCACCACGATGTGGTCGGCTCCCGCCACGGTGCGCATCCGGTGGGCGATGACCAGCACCGTCTTGCCCATGAGCAGCCGGGACAGGGCCTCTTGCACTTTCGTCTCGTTCTCCACGTCCAGGCTGGCTGTGGCCTCGTCCAGGAGCACGATGGGCGCGTCCTTCAGCAGGGCCCGGGCGATGGAGATGCGCTGCCGCTCCCCGCCGGAGAGTTTCGTCCCATTCTCCCCGATGGAGGTGTCATAGCCCTGAGGCAGGTGGCTGACGAACTCGTCGCAGTTGGCGGCCCGTGCGGCGGTACGGACTTCCTCATCCGTGGCCCCCCGCCTGCCCAGGCGGATGTTCTCCATCACTGTGTCATCAAAGAGCACCACATCTTGAAACACCATGGAGTAGTCGGTGAGCAGCACCTCCGGGTCCACAGAGGCGATGTCCACACCACCCACCCGGATAGTTCCCTCGGTGGCATCCCACAGCCGGGCCGCGAGTCGGGCACAGGTGCTCTTTCCGGAACCGGAGGGTCCCACCAGGGCCGTGACTTCTCCCTCTTTGGCGGTGAAACTCACGTCCCGGAGCACCTGCTTTTTGTCATAGGCAAAGCCCACATGGTCGAAAACGATGTCGTGGCCCTGGGGCCGGAAGGCCTCCGCTCCCTTGGCAATGGGGGTCTCATAGATCTCATTGATGCGGTTGGCAGACACTTGGGAGACAAACATCTCCGCGATGAGGGCCAGGCTCTGGTCGAAGGGGGCGTACACGCGAGTGATGACCAGCAAGAAAAGGAACAACACCATGAAGTCGATCTGCCCGGACAAGATCAGGCTGGCCCCCGTCAGGATGGTAGTCGCTACGCCCAGGCGCATGATGACGCTGGCGGCGTTGACGAACAAACCGGTGGTCAACTCTCCACGGATGGTGACCTTCTCGTGCTGGTCGATCTTCTCATAGAGGCCGGTCAGGTACCGCTCCTCCTGGTTGGCGGCCCGGATCTCCTGGACGTTTTCCAATGCCTCCTGGATGCCGTCAGATACCCGGAGGGCAGCCTTCTTTGTCGCCTCTGAGTTGCGCTCGGCAATCTTCCGGCTGCCGAACAGCAATCCGAATGCCACCGGCACCCCCCACAGACAGGCGACCATTAACCGCCAATCATAGAAGAGCAGGCACACGGCGATGATGGCGGTGGAAATGTAGGCCCCATACAGGTACCCCAGCACGTGGCTCCACACATGCTCCATCCGGTTCACATCTCCCATGAGGGTTTCAGTGAGATCCGCCAGGTCCCGTTTGCCGAAGTAGCCCAGGGGGAGTTTCCGCAGCCGCTCCGCCAGGCGCAGACGGGTCGTCTTGACCTCACCGTACACCAGACCGTAGGTGGCCCGGTATTGCTGCAGGTGGGTCACAAAGGACAGCAGGACAAACCCCACGGTCAGGACTGCTGGCAACACCGCCCCCGGCAGAGGCGCACCGTCCGTCAGGGTGTCCATAAAGGTCCCCATCAGCAGATACAGGATACCCATTCCACCCATAACCACCAGGTTTGTGATGACAGTCCAAAATGCGCCTGTCTTGGTATTCTTCAGTCCCTGGTCGGTCAGGGCATATTTGCGCTGAAATTTTTTGCTGAACATCTCGCTCGCCCCTTTCTCACCGTTCGCTGGTGATCTTCCACTGGATCGCCCGGTTGTAGTCCGCCCACATTCTTGCGTACAGCCCGCCGTCAGCGGTCAGTTGCTTGTGGGTCCCCTGCTCTACCAAACGCCCCTGGTCCAGGACCAGGATCTTATCTGCCCCCACCACGGTGGACAGACGGTGGGCGATCATGATGACGGTGCGCCCCTTTGTCAATTGGACGAAGGCTTTTTGGATCAGGGCCTCGTTCTCCGGGTCGGCAAAAGCGGTGGCCTCATCCAGTACCACGATGGGGGCGTCCTTCAAAATAGCCCTGGCCAGGGCGACGCGCTGCTGCTCTCCTCCGGAGAGGTAGGTGCCCTCCGTGCCGATCATGGTGTCCATGCCCTTTGGCAGTTTTTCCAGAATGTCGCCGCACTGGGCAGCCATGAGAGCAGCAAATACCTGCTCCCGTGTGGCCTCCGGCCGGGCTGCCCGGACATTTTCCAAAATAGACGCCTTGAACAGCCGGCTGTTCTGGAACACAAAGGCGATCTGATCCATGAGCACATGGGGATCCATGTCCCGAACATCCACGCCACCCACCTGCACGGCGCCGGAGGTCACATCCCAGAACCGTGGGATCAGGCTGGCGGCGGTGGTCTTACCGCCTCCGGATGGACCCACCAGTGCCACCGTCTGTCCCGGCTCCGCCGTGAAGGACACATGGGACAGGGCCGGTGTCTCCGCCCCGTCGTAGGTAAAACTCACATCCTTGAACTCCACCCGGCTGTTCTGTGGCGCTTTGGGAAGCTCCGGCATCTTCAACTCCGGGGCATCCATGACCATGCGGATGCGCCCCAGGGCGGTGCCGGCCAGCATGATACCGGACGAGGCAAACATGATCCGCGCCAGCGCCGTGGAGATGATGGCAGAGAACACCGCGTAAAATGCAAAGTCCGCCACGAATCCGGTAAAATTACCGGCTGCCAGGGCGCCAGGTGCCAAGAACAGGGCCACCGGTACCAGGAACACAAAGGCACCCTCGGTGACGGTCAGGTTGATGGACTGTGGCACCCGGCACACGTCCGCCTGATAGTGCTCAGCCTTGGCGCTGTACTCCTCAATGGCCTGCTGGAACGCTTTGAAGGAATACACCGTCTGCTGGAAGATCTTCACCACTGGGATGCCCCGGACATATTCCGTGCCGGCCTTGGTCATGCGATCCTGGGCCGCCTGATATTCCGCCATGATCTGAGCGTTCTTGCCTCCCATCATAGCGAACATAGTGAGGATGGAGATCATTGCTGCCAGCAAACAGGCACAGCCCATTCGCCAGTCGAAGACGAACATCAGCACCAGCATGGCCACGAACAGGACGATGGTACCCACGATATCTGCCAGGTTGTGGGCCAGCAGGGTCTCGGTGTCTGCCGCCGCAGCATCCAGACGTCCCCGGATCAGGCCGGAGGCGTTGGCGTCGAACCAGCCCAGAGGGGCGTTCATCACATGAGCCACTCCCCGCTTGCGGATATTGGCCGCCGTACGGAATGCCGCCAGGTGGGTACACATGAGTCCGCCGAAGTACAGCACGATCCCTCCGAACGCAGTTCCGAAGGCCAGCCAGCCGTACCGGGTAACGCTCTGGGCCGCCGTCCAGTCCGGCGCCACGGCGATCAGGTCCCGGGCTGCCAGCCAGATGCAGATATATGGTGCCATGCTCAGCACCATGGACACCGCCGACAGGGCCAGGCCCAGAAAGGTCAGCCCTCTGTGGCTCCCCGCGTAGTCCAGCAGGGCAGCCACATCGCTCTTTTTCTTCTGTTTCATGGAAAAACCTCCTCCTTCTAAGTTAGTTATTGCTAACTCAATATCAAAAAAGACAGGGGTCATCCCCCCATCAATTTCAGCCATCCGCCGGTGTAGAAGCTTCGGAACTGTTCCACATCCCGCAGTGCCTGCTCCCTGGGCATATCGTGGACCACGATCTCAAAAAAGCCGTTGAACATCCCGCTGGCAATAATATGGCATAGGGAGCGGCTCAGCTCCGGAACATCCAGCCCCAGATGGCGAAGGACATCCATATACCGAAGGGTGTAGTCTACCTCCTGCTCCACCATGTTGTGGACGAAGTGCTCATAACTGGTACCATCCGCCCGGCAGAGAAGCAACTTGACCGGCTGTCGGTGCTGGCAGATGTAGTCCACCATCCAATTCACATATTGCCCGGACTTCTCACCCATGCTGTTTGCCTGTTCCTCCTCAGGAAGCTCGGCGAAGGAGGTCTGGGCTTCCATGAACCGGCCCATGAGGGCGGCGGCGTGGGGCTCCACAATGGAGGCGAATAAGGCCTCCTTGCTGGAAAAATACCCATAGAGCGCTCCTGTGGTCACCCCGGCGTTCTTCACGATCTGCCGCAGAGATGCTCCCAGGAAACCTTTCTCCAGGAACTCTGACAATGCAGCCTGCTGGATATTTTCAAGTGTTGAGCTGGACCTTTCCTCCATAGCGTCCTCCATATAACATAGTTATATCACAGTGTTATGATACATCGGACAGATGAAATTGTCAAGATGGTCAAAAGGGTATCCGCACTGTTCCAATACATAATTTGTCATTTAGAAATCTCAAAAGCCGGAAAAGTGCGGAACATAAAACTGGAATTCTCCGTTCGACACTTCATGCTCGTTCCAATTTCAGATGGATCATCTTTACCATATGAAAATGGTCGGAAACAATCATGCTGATTTTGGTGAAAAACTTCAACCCGGATTTGTCGATATTGCGATAATAAGGTTTTTCCGCCAAAACAATCGCATGAGGGCCGATCTGTTCCGCCAGTCGTGCCGCTCTGTCCACCGAAAAGAACACCTGAGCCTCGCCGTGTCCCATTTCCTTCATATATTTTTTCTGCATCATGGCCAGACCTTTTTGGCTGACGGCATCAAAGACGACCTCGATGTTTCCGTACTGGCTCAACATCCGCAGCAGGCTGAGAACCTGATCTTCCTGGAAGTAGTGGAAAAGGCCACTGGCGGTGACCAGGAGCGGCGCATCCGGTACGTCGGTCCGGACCCGCTTGAACCATCCATCGTCAAAGGCGTCACCAGCTAAAAATTATGAAGTTTTAGCATTCGCTGGAGACAAGTCGTTAAGGGCTCTATCTTCCTGTCTTAATGATGCTCCCATGTGCTCTGGAAATCCACGCCATCATATGGTTTACCAGCACGCCAAAATACTCCCCAATCTACCGGTTGGTATATCCATCCATCGGCATCCGGCTGCTCCAGCAGGCCTACACCGAGTACTTCATGGCGGCCAATATGCGCTGAACGCGGACGAAAAACTCAAATGCATTCTCATAATCTATTTTAATGACCAAAACCTTGGGACTCACCGGCATCACTTCCACCGCGCCGGACGTGGGGGCGCCATGTAAAGCAGGGGCCCGCAGCAAGCTATGACTTACTGCAGGCCCTCTTCGTACTGCCTCATATATCTCAGTCCCGTGGTCTAAGACCGCTGACCATGTATCTTGCCTGCTGTTGTCACGCCTTGACTACCACCAGGTACATCTTGAACCGGGCAACGGCCTTGACGGCATGGGGGATGCCGGCGGGCATGATGACGGCCTCGCCCTCACTCAGGGTGTGGGGAACACCGTCAATGGTGATCTGGGCGGTGCCCTCCAAAATGGTGGCCATGGCGTCGCCGGGAGCGGCGTGGGTGCTGATGGCCTCCCCGGCGTCAAAGGCGAACAAGGTCATGCCCACGCCGGGCTTCTGGGCCAGAGTCAGGCTCACCACCTTCCCGTCCTCATACTGGACCTGTTCCTTCAGGGCAAAGGGCTGGGCGTGGGGCAGGTTTTTGATCAATTCTTCCATCGTGATTTCCTCCTGTTCATGTTCCTACTGCAGGGTGATCTGCAGCAGCTTAAAGGATCCTCCGCCGCCGACGGCGTGGGACACCCCGGCGGGCACCGCCAGGCACTGGCCCGCGGTCAGGGTCCTCTCCCCGCTCTCCATGCGCAGGGGCATGCTCCCCTCCAGCACATAGTAGAGGGTGTCGCCAAAGTACCGCTCCTCGCTGACGCTCTCCCCGTCGCCAAAGGCCAGCAGGGTCATCTGGCAGTGTTCGCTGCGGGTGAGGGCCATGCTCACCACCCGGGCCGGGCGAATGTCAATAAGCCCCGCCAAGGCTGCGGGGTCGTCCGTGGGCAGATTGCGGAGAAATTCCATGGGCTTGCCTCCTTTGTAACGTCCTATGTTCAGTATACCCCGGTTTGACGGCCTGTGCAACGGAAACCAGGGCTATCCCGTGATTTGCCGAATGATCTCCCGGCGGAGATCCAGCAGTTCCGGTGCGGATGCCTCCCGTCCCTCCGCCCCCGGGAGGGTGTACCAGGTTTGAATGGTGGTGGGTCTGGGGGTGAGCACGGCAATACGGGTTGCCACAGTGAGGGCCTCGTCGATCTCGTGAGTGACAAAGAGCATCCCCGGTTTTTCCCGACGCCACATGGTCAGGAGCATCTCCACCATCTCCATGCGGATGCCGTAGTCCAGCCCCTGGAAGGGCTCGTCCATCAGGAAGATGGTCCCTCCAAAGTGGAAGGCCCGGGCCAGGGCGCACCGGCGGGCCATGCCCCCGGAGAGCTGACTGGGATAATAGTGTTCAAAGCCCTCCAGCCCCACGGCGGCGATCAGGGTACGCACCTCCTCCCCCGGGGCGTCCTCCCGCACCAGGCGGATGTTCTCTTCCACAGTCCGCCAGGGCAGCAGCCGGGCGTTCTGAAACATATAACTCAGCTTGCCCTCCGCCCCCTCCACCGTGCCGGCATCGGGGGTGGTCAGTTCGGAGATGATGTTCAGTAGCGTGGTCTTTCCGCAGCCCGAGGGCCCGATGAGTGCCACGATCTCCCCTTGGGACAGAGTGAGGGACAGGTTAGAGAGGACCGGAAGGCCGTCAAAGGACTTCTGGATCCCGGTGAGTTTCAGCATACCGCTCCTCCCTTCCGGCAGCACAGCAGCCGCAGCAGCTTCTGGGTGAGAAAACAGCCGGCCACCAGCAGGAACGCCCAGGCGATGATGGCGTCCGGCTGGACATTGAGCCGGGCGGAGGTGATGGCGCCGCCGATGCCGCTGTTTGTGGTGAGCACCTCTCCCATCACCGCCAGCTTCCACCCGCCGCCGATGACGATCTCCAGGG
>DXCX01000057.1 GCA_019115785.1 Candidatus Intestinimonas merdavium
GCCAAGGTGGTGGACGATCTGGTCAAGTCCATGGGCGGCGTCCCCTTCCTCACCGACTGCAACACCCTGTATGTGGGCCGGCGGAAGAACGCCCTGGAGCACATGGACGCCGCCTATGAGAACGGCTTTTCTCCCTTCTCCACCGGCTGCCAGATCATCATCGGCGACGGACTCAAGGGCACCGACGACGTGGAGGTGCCCGTGGAGGGGGCCGAATATATCCAGACCGCCAAGATCGGCCGGGCCATCATGGACGCCGACGTCTTTATCAGTCTGACCCACTTCAAGGGCCATGAGGCCACCGGCTTTGGCGGCGCCATCAAGAACATCGGCATGGGCTGCGGTTCCCGCCGGGGCAAGATGGAGCAGCACAATTCCGGCAAGCCCGAGGTGAGCAAGAAGAAATGTGTGGGCTGTCACCAGTGCGCCAAACAGTGCGGCCAGGATGCCATCTCCTACGGTCCAGACCGGAAGGCCAGCATTGATCAGGACAAGTGCGTGGGCTGTGGCCGCTGCCTGGGCGCCTGCAACTTTGACGCCATTTTCAACCGCAATGCCAGTGCCAATGATGACCTGAACCGGAAGATGGCCGAGTATGCCAAGGGCGTGGTGGACGGCCGTCCCCAGTTCCACATCAGCCTGGTCATGGACGTCTCCCCCTTCTGCGACTGTCACCCCGAAAACGATATTCCCATCATCCCCGATGTGGGCATGTTCGCCTCCTTTGATCCGGTGGCCCTGGACCAGGCCTGCACCGACGCCTGTCTGCGCCAGCCCGTCATGCCCGGCAGCCGCCTGGACCAGTATCTCCACACTGAGGGCTGCGAGGACCACCACGACCACTTCTGCAACAACTTCCCCGAGACCAACTGGCGCTCCTGCCTGGAGCATGCCGAGAAGATCGGCTTGGGTACCCGCTCCTATGAGCTCATCGAAGTGAAATAAGCCGCCAATCAAGAAAGGATGTTATCTATGGATGTAAAGGAGATCCTGAAGCACTGTGACCATACCCTCCTGAAGCAGGAGTCCACCTGGGCGCAGATCAAGGAGATCTGTGACGATGGGCGCAAGTATCAGTGCGCCTCTGTGTGCATTCCCGCCTCCTATGTCCGCCAGGCCGCCGAATACGTGGGCAACGACCTGAAGATCTGTACGGTCATCGGCTTCCCCAACGGATACTCCACCACCGCTGTAAAGGTCTTTGAGACAGAGGACGCCATCCGTAACGGCGCCGACGAGATCGACATGGTCATCAACATCGGCTGGGTGAAGGATCAGAAGTGGGACGATCTCCTGGCTGAGATCAAGGCCGTGAAGGAGAGCTGCCAGGGCCGCATCCTCAAGGTTATCGTGGAGGCATGCCTCCTCACCGAGGAGGAGAAGATCAAGATGTGCGAGCTGGTCACCGCCTCTGGCGCCGACTACATCAAGACCTCTACCGGATTTTCCACCGGCGGAGCCACCCGGGAGGACGTGGCCCTCATGGTGAAGCATGTGGGCCCCGGTGTAAAGGTCAAGGCCGCCGGTGGTATCACCAGCCTGAAGGACGCCGAGGACTTCCTGACCCTGGGCGCCGACCGCCTGGGGACCTCCCGTATTGTGAAGCTGGTGAAGGGCCAGCAGGGCGAGGGGTACTGAGAAAAGGCATATGCGGACGGCGCCGGGACCCGCCGCAGGCGGGACGCCGCGTATGCGGCGAAGGCCGGCGGAATTGATTTCCGACGGCCGCAAATGAAGGCAGCGGGGTCCCCACGGGAGCGTGCTCCCGTGGGGCTGCCGACCGCCTGGGGACCTCCCGTATTGTGAAGCTGGTGAAGGGGCAGCAGGGCGAGGGGTACTGAGGACAAAACCTGCGTCATCTGCGTGGAGCGGGGACCGCTGTTTAGGCGGTTCCCGCTGTTTCTTTCAGCACTGAACCGGCCTTTTCCCCAAGGCACACCTGAAGGGAGGAGGGCGTTTAACACTTTTGTAACAAAACCGTAAACTTTTTTTGATATTCATGAAATTTCGGTTGCGCTCTGGTAAAATGTGCGTTATAATAAGCCCGTGCTCGGGAGGATGGAACATTTTTGAAGATGTCTAAGCCATTCCGGGCACTGATTTTGAAAGGAAGGTAGATCAGCTTGAAGAATTTTAAGAAACTTTCCGCTCTTGTTCTGGCTGGCGCCATGGTGTTCTCTCTGGCCGCCTGCGGCGGCGGCAACGCCGAGACTCCCGCCCCCGAGACCACCACCACCCCCACTGAGAGCGGCGCGCCCGCTGAGACCACCCCCGCTACCGATATGAAGGTGGCCATGATCACCGACTACGGCGACATCACCGACCAGTCCTTCAACCAGACTACTTACGAGGCCTGCAACGAGTTCTGCACTGCCAACAGTGTGGAGTTCACCTACTACAAGCCCGCTGGTGACTCCACCGCTGAGCGCGTGGCCATGGTGGACGCCTCCGTGGCCGAGGGCTACAACGTGATCGTGATGCCCGGCTACGCCTTCGCCGAGACCATCAAGGAGACCGCCGATATGTATCCCGATGTCACCTTTATTGCCCTGGATGTGGGCGAGGGCGACCTGGGTGCCGACTACACTGTGCCCTCTAACGTTTACTGCGCCGTTTACCAGGAGGAGCTGTGCGGCTACATGGCCGGCTATGCCGCTGTGAAGCTGGGCTACACCCACCTGGGCTTCCTGGGCGGCATGGCTGTCCCCGCTGTGCAGCGCTACGGCTACGGCTTTATCCAGGGCGCTGACGCCGCCGCTGTGGAGCTGGGCAACGGTGCCGACGTGACCGTGGAGTACGTCTACGGCAATCAGTTCTTTGGCGACGCCGACATTACCGCCTACATGGACAACTGGTATCAGACCCAGGGTGTTGAGGTGGTCTTCGCCTGCGGCGGCGGCATCTACACCTCCGCCGCTGAGGCTGCTGCCAAGGTGGGCGGCAAGGTCATCGGCGTGGACGTGGACCAGGCCGGCATCATCGACGCCTACGGTGAGGGCATGACCGTGACCTCCGCCATGAAGGGCCTGGCCAACACCACCAAGCACCTCCTGCAGGAGACCATGGACGGCAACTTTGCCAACTACGGCGGCCAGATTGAGACTCTGGGCCTGGTGTCCGGCGACGATCCCACCGCCAACTATGTCCAGCTCCCCATGGAGTCCACTCAGTGGAGCGATAGCTTCACTCAGGACAACTACAAGGCTCTGGTGGCCGGCATGTTTGACGGTACCATCACCGTCTCCAATGACGTGTCCGTGGCGCCTGCTGACAACGCCACTGCCATCACCGTCAACGCTTACGACAACATTAAGTAAGAACTCCTTTGTAAGACTGAAAAGGCCGCTGCGGTTCATTCACCGCGGCGGCCTTTTTCCATAGGTTGGAGAGAAAAATAGCACATCGAACATTTTTGTTTTGAATTATGCGCTTGAATATAGTACAATAGTAGAGAATCATGTGCCTTGCCATATGATGTCTCCGAACGGCAGAAAAGAGCCGAGCGGAATCGGGGCAAAAACCCCACGGGCCGGCGCTGCGCGGTCGACCTGACAGATACTATGCGACAAGAGGGAGGGCGGTAAGCTTGGAGCAGCCATATGCCATTGAAATGCTGAATATCACCAAGCGGTTCCCCGGCATCGTTGCCAATGACAACATTACGCTCCAGCTCAAAAAGGGCGAGATCCACGCGCTTTTGGGCGAAAACGGCGCCGGAAAGTCCACACTGATGAGCGTCCTGTTCGGCCTTTATCGGCCGGAGGAGGGCACCATCAAGAAGAACGGTCAGGTAGTGGAGATCAAGGACCCCAACGACGCCAATGATCTGGGTATCGGCATGGTCCACCAGCACTTCAAGCTGGTGGAGTGTTTTACCGTGCTGGACAACATCATTCTGGGCGTGGAGCCCTGCAAGAACGGCCTGCTGCAGAAGGCGGAGGCCCGGGAAAAGGTCATGTCCCTCTCTAACAAATATGGGTTGAAGGTGGACCCGGACGCCCTGGTGGAGGACATCACCGTGGGCATGCAGCAGCGCACCGAGATCCTGAAGATGCTCTACCGGGACAATGAGATCCTCATCTTTGACGAGCCCACCGCTGTCCTCACCCCCCAGGAGATCGACGAGCTGATGGACATTATGCGGGGGCTCAAGGCCGAGGGAAAGAGCATCCTCTTCATCACCCACAAGCTCAATGAGATCATGGCCGTGGCCGACCGCTGCACTGTGCTGCGCAAGGGCAAGTACATCGGAACTGTAGACGTGGCCTCCAGCACCAAGGAGGAGCTCTCCAAGATGATGGTGGGCCGTGATGTAGACTTTGTGGTCCACAAGGAGGAGGCCAAGCCTACAGACGTGATCCTATCGGTGGAGGGCATGACTGTGGCCTCCAAGACCCACGCCAACAACGCCGTCAAAAATGTCTCCTTCACCGTTCGGGGTGGGGAGATCGTCTGCATCGCCGGTATCGACGGCAATGGACAGACCGAACTGGTCTACGGCCTTACCGGTCTGGAGCCGATTAAGGAGGGCAAGATCACTCTGTGCGGACAGGACATCACCCACGTCTCCATCCGCAAGCGCTCCACCATGGGCATGAGCCATATCCCCGAGGACCGGCACAAGCACGGTCTGGTGCTGGACTATACCCTGGAGGACAACATGGTTCTCCAGCGGTATTTTGAACCCCAGTTCGTCTCAAGCGCCGGATTTTTGAAGCGCAAGGCCATCCGGGAGTACGCCGAACGCCTCATCGAACAATACGACGTGCGCTCCGGTCAGGGCCCGATCACCATCGCCCGGTCCATGTCCGGCGGCAACCAGCAGAAGGCCATCGTGGCCCGAGAGATCGACCGGGACCCCGAATTGCTCATCGCCGTCCAGCCCACCCGCGGCCTGGACGTGGGCGCCATCGAGTATATCCATAGACAGATCGTGGCCCAGCGGGACGCCGGTAAGGGCGTGCTGCTGGTCAGCCTGGAGCTGGACGAGGTCATGGCCCTCTCCGACCGGATTTTGGTCATGTACGAGGGGGAGATCGTGGGCGAGCTGGACCCCAAGACCACCACAGTGGAAGAGATGGGCCTCTACATGGCCGGCGCCAAGCGGAAGGGGGCGTAAGGGATGAAACAAAACAACTCCATTCTGCGCAACAAGGGCGTCCAATCTCTGCTGGCCTCCCTGCTGTGCATCTTCATCGGCCTGGTCATCGGCTATCTGGTCCTCCTGGTCATCAACCCCGCCGGCGCCTGGGAGGCCATTCTGACCATCATCAAAAACTTCTTCTACTATCCCAGCGGTCCCGCCCGAATGAAGTACTTCGGCAGCACCCTGGTCAAGACCGCACCGCTGCTCATGTGCTCCCTGTCGGTGCTCTTTGCCTATAAGGTGGGCCTCTTCAACATCGGCGCCGCCGGACAGTACGTGGTGGGCGCCGGCGCCAGCCTCTACTGTGCCCTGGGCCTCCAGATGCCCTGGTTTGTCTGCCTCATCGCCGGCATCCTGGCCGGTGCCGTCCTGGGCGGCATCTCCGGCGCCCTGAAGGCATACCGCAACGTCAACGAAGTCATCTCCTGCATCATGCTCAACTGGATCAGCCTGTATTTGGTCAATGCCCTGCTGAGCAATGTGAAGGAATCGGCCAGCCCCTACACCCTCACCCTCTCCAGCACCAACCCTGGGGCCATCATTCCCAGTCTGGGCCTGGGCGAGCTGTTCTCCAACAACCAGTATGTCACCATCGCCATTCCTCTGACCGTGGTGGTGGGCGTCCTGATCTGGGTGCTCCTGGAGAAGACCAAGCTGGGCTATGAGCTGCGGGCCACTGGCTATAACAAGTTTGCCGCAAAATACTGCGGCATGCAGGAAAAGCGCAACATCATCCTCACCATGGTCATTGCCGGCGGCCTGGCCGGCTTCGGCGCCGGCACCTTCTTTCTCACTGGCTTTGAGCAGTGGCAGTGCACGCAGTCCTCGGTGCCGGCTATGGGCTTTAACGGCATTGCCGCCGCCTTCCTGGGCGGACTTAACCCCATTGGCGCCATTTTCTCCTCCTACTTCATCCAGCATATCACAAACGGCGGCGCCTATGTGGACAAGACCATGTACTCCGCTCAGATCTCGGACCTCATTTCGTCTCTTATCATTTACCTGTGCGGCTTCGTACTCTTCTTCAAGACCGCGCTCACCGCTTGGCTGGACCGCCGCGCTGAGCGCCGGGCGGCCCAGGAGAAGAAAGGAGGAGAGGCATAATGCTGCTGCTGATCCAATACACCATTATTTTCGCCTCGGTCCTCATCCTGGTAGCCCTGGGCGGCTGCTTCTCCGAGCATTCTGGTGTCATCAACATCGGTCTGGAGGGCATCATGGTCATGGGCGCCCTGGGCGGCGCGCTGATGATGAAGTTTGCCCCTGCCGGCCTGCCCGCTGTGGGCATGATCGTGCTGGTGGTCCTGGCCGCTGTGCTCCTGGGTATGATCTATTCCCTGCTGCTGGCCGTGGCCGCCATTAACTTCAAGGCTGACCAGACCCTGGTGGGCACTGCCATGAACCTGCTGGCCACCGCTGCCGCAACCGTCTTCGTCAAGGCCATGAACACCGCCGCCGACTCCGGCAATGTCTCTGCCACCATCCAGTATATCGAACAGAAGAAGGCCTTCCTGGTCAACATCAACGGCTTCGAGTTTAACTGGTTCATGCTCATGGCTCTCATTGCCCTCATCTGCTCCTGGGTGGTCCTCTACCGGACCCGCTTCGGTCTCCGGCTCATGGCCTGCGGCGAGCACCCCCAGGCGGCTGACTCCGTGGGCATCAACGTCTACCGCATGCGCTATGCCGGTGTCCTCATCTCCGGTTTTCTGGGTGGACTGGGCGGCATCGTCTATATCACCGCAGGCGTCAGCGAGTGGAAGTTTGAATACGGCGTGGCCGGCTTTGGCTTCCTGGCCCTGGCCGTTATGATCTTCGGACAGTGGAAGCCCACCCGCATCGCCTTGGCGGCCCTGCTCTTTGGCCTCTTCCGGGCCCTGGGCAACGTCTACACCGGCTTTGATGTGCTGAAGAACCTGAACCTGCCCAGCGCTGTCTATAATATGCTGCCCTATATCGTCTCCCTGGTGGTGCTGGCCTTCACCTCTCAGAAGTCCAGAGCCCCTAAGGCGGAGGGCATCCCCTACGACAAGGGCATGCGCTGAGTACCGCATTCCGCCTTCGGACGGACAAAAATCGAAAGAGGGACGCTGCCATGGGCGGCGTCCCTCAGTCTGTCGATAAGTCCAGCTAAGGCCGGGCTGGCTCGACAAACTGAGAGCGGAGCAGGGCGATCTGCTCCGCTTTTTTATGACCTTCTGCATGGGCAAAACGCAGCAGAAAAAAGCAAATCTTCCCCTTGGCTTTTGGTGGATATACCGATATAATAGTAACAGTGGATGACAACCATCCCTATAGCCATTGCAGTGCGGTGGGACTCCTTTGAGGGGGAAAATGTGCCTTGCCTGAAGGGGCAAAACAAGGTAAAATATGAATCACGACGGACCGGAGCGCGTCCGGAGAAAAGTCCGAGAGGGGCGAAGAGAGATGAATATCCAGGAACTGAGACAGGCGCTGAACACCGGTGCCTTCGACAAAACCTTCCAAAAATTGTACCCCGGCCGCTGGGAGGGCCAGCGGGAGCGGTACTTGCACATTGCAGACGCTTTCGCCGAGCGGTTCGGCGAAGAGCATGCGGTGGAGCTTTATTCCGCGCCCGGCCGCAGTGAGATCGGCGGCAACCACACTGACCACCAGCGGGGCAGGGTCCTGGCGGCGGCCGTCACCCTGGACGCGGTGGCGGTGGCGGCCAAAAACGACCGCAACGTCATCCGCATTTACTCTGAGGGCCACGGCGAGGAGCGCATCAACCTGGAAAAGCTGGAGATCGTCCCCGAGGAGAAGGGCACCACCGCGGCCCTTATCCGGGGCATTGCGGCCCGATTCTATGAGCTGGACCTGCGCTTTGGCGGCTTTGACGCCTATGTGAGCTCCGATGTGCTGCCCGGCTCCGGTCTCTCCTCCTCCGCTGCCTACGAGGTGCTGGTGGGCACCATCCTCAGCGGCCTATATAACGGCGGTCGGGCCACCCCCGTCCTCATCGCCAAGGTGGGGCAGTTTGCCGAAAACACATACTTTGGAAAGCCCTGCGGCCTCATGGATCAGTGTGCCTCCGCCGTGGGCGACTTCTGCCTCATGGATTTCGCCGACCCCGGCGCGCCGGTGGTGGAGTCCATCCCCTGTGTCCCCGCCGATCATGGTTATGCCCTGTGCCTCATCGACGCCGGGGGCAGCCACGCCAACCTCACCGACGAGTATGCCGCCATCCCCCAGGAGATGCGCGCCGTGGCCAAGCTGCTGGGCAAGGATGTACTGGGGGAGACGGACCCGGCGGAGTTCTATGCCCGGCTGGGGGAGTTCCGGGGCAAGGTGCCCGACCGCGCTCTGCTGCGGGCCATGCACTTCTACGGCGATAACCAGCGGGTGCTGGACCAGGCCGAAGCTCTGCGAAAGGGAGATTTTCAGCGGTTCCTGTCCCTGGTGCGGGACTCCGGCGCCTCCTCCATGGACCTCTTGCAGAATATCTATCCCTCTGGCGACCCCTCGGAGCGCAGCCTTTCCCTGGCCCTGGCGCTGTGCCGGCGGCTTTTGGAGGCCGACGGCGCCTGGCGTGTCCACGGCGGCGGCTTCGCCGGTACCGTCCAGGCCTTTGTGCCCATGGCGAAGCTGGAGGAGTTCCGGCAGAAGATGGAGTCTGTCTTCGGCGCCGGTACCTGCCACGACCTGTCGGTGCGGCCGGCTGGCGGTATTCGGGTGATGGCGGAGGGAGAGGCATGATTACGGCCAGATCTTTTGGCACCACCGCAGACGGCGCGCCGGTGACCTGCTTTCATCTGGAAAATTCCTCCGGCGCCTGGGCGGAGGTACTGGACTACGGGGCCATCCTCCGGGGGGTGGCCGTCCCCGACCGGACGGGGAGGCTCCGGGACGTCTGTCTGGGCTTTGACACCGCCAAGGAGTATCAGGAAAAGCACCAGGGCTATTTGGGGGCCCTGGTGGGCCGGTGTGCCAACCGTATCCGGGATGCCCGGTTTACGCTGGATGGCCGGACGTACACACTGGCGGCCAATGAGAGGAATAACCACCTCCATGGCGGCGTCCGGGGGTTTGATCAATATGTCTGGGACCACAGTGTCGAAGGGGATACGGTGGTCTTTTCCCGTACCTCCCCCAATGGGGAGGAGGGCTACCCCGGCACACTGAAGGTGCGAGTGAGCTACACGCTGACGGAGGACAACGCCCTTCGGCTGGTGGTGGAGGGAGAGAGCGACGCCGACACCGTGATAAACCTCACCAGCCACGCCTACTGGAATCTGAACGGCCATGGCGCCGGCGATGTGGGGAGCCATACGCTGTGCATCGACGCCATCGCCTTTACCGAGCTGGCCTCGGATAACTGTCCCAACGGCACCATCGCCTCGGTGGTGGGGAGTCCCTTTGACCTGAGGACTGCCAGGCCCCTGGAGGAGGGCTGGGACGCCGACCACCCTCAGATCCGCCAGGGAGGCGGCTATGACCATAATTGGGCCATCCGGGGGACTGGTCTACGCCGGGCGGCGGTCCTCGCTGCTCCGGAGAGCGGCATCACCCTGTCCCTCTCAACCACTCAGCCGGGGCTCCAGGTCTACAGTGGAAACTTTCTGCCGGTGATGACGGGAAAGGGAGACGCCCACTACGGCCCCCGGCGGGGGGTGGCCCTGGAGGCCCAGGGCTTTCCCAATGCCGTGAACCAGCCTGGCTTCCCTTCTGTGGTCCTGAGGCCCGGGGAGCGGTATCATCAGGAGATCATCTTTGCCTTCGGGCTCGATTAACATGTGAAAGAAGGTGTCCCGGTGAGCCTCTATAAGATCATGATAGTGGATGATGAGGCCGAAGTCCGGCAGGCCATCGCCCGAAAGATCGACTGGCGCGCCGTGGGGTTTGAGATCGTGGCCGATGCGGAGAATGGCCGGGACGCCCTGGAGAAGGCGGAGGCGCTAGAGCTGGATGTGGTCCTCACCGACATCAAGATGCCCTTTATGGATGGGCTGGAGCTGGGTGCGGAGCTCTCCCGGCGCAAGCCCAATCTGAAACTCATCGTTTTCTCCGGTTTTGACGAGTTTGAGTATGCCAAGGAGGCCATCAAGCTCAATGTAGTGGAGTATGTCCTCAAGCCGGTGAACGCCGCCGAGCTCACCGCCATTCTGGACCGGGTACGGAAGGTACTGGACCAGGAGATCGAGCAGCGCCGGAACATCCGCCAGCTTACCCAGGCCTACCAGGACAGTCTGCCCCTGCTGCGGGAGAAGTTCCTCCAGGATCTCATGCGGGGCCCTATGGACCCGCAGGTGCTGGAGGCGCAGGCGGAACGATTTGCCCTCACCGTCCGGGACGGGGCCTATAAAGTGGCGGCAGTGTGCGACATTGTCCACAGTGGCGAGCGGCGGCCCGCCCTCAGCGCCGAGCTGGTGCCGGTGTCAGTGCAGCAGATGCTCAGCGATGCCCTCCGGGACCGTTGCAGGAGTGAGATCGTGCTGGGGGTATCCTCCATCCTGGTGGCCACTGCCTGGGAACGGGACCCGGTGGAGAGCCTCATGCGCATCCTGGGGGAGGTCTGTACCGAGTGTGAGCGTATTCTGGGGGTCACGCTGACGGTGGGCATTGGCCGCCCCTGTCAGAAGCTGGAGGAACTATGCCGTTCCTGTGGAGAGGCCCGGACCGCCCTGGAGTACCGTGCGGTGGTGGGGGCTGGAAAGCCCATCTACATACAGGATATGGAGCGTCTGGACCGGACGGCGCCGGAGGGAGATACCCACCGGGAGCAGCAGCTCCTCTCGGTCATCAAGTTCGGTTCCCAGGAGCAGATCGCCGCCATGGTGGACAAACTCCTGGCGGACGGCAACGGGGAGTGGAGCAGCCAGTCCAAAGCCATTGGCGTGCTGGGGACTCTGCTGCCCATTATCCAGCGGTGCCGGCTGGGGGAGGAAGCCATGCTGGGACCCAGGGGAACATGGCTGGGTCTCCTCACAGAGGATACCCCCATGGAGGATCTCCGGGCCTGGCTGCTGTCGGTCTGCCTCAACATGAGCGGCTGCATGGATCAGCGCCGGGTCTCCACCGCCAAACGGTTGGTGGAGGAGGCGGAGCGCTATATCCGTGAAAATTACCCCGACTCCGGGCTGTCGGTGGACCGGCTGTGTGATCACCTGCATATCAGCCAGTCCTATTTTTCCACGATCTTTAAACAGGAGACGGGGCGCAGCTATGTCCAGTACCTCACCGATGTGCGTATGGAGCACGCGGTGGAGCTGTTGCGCACCACCGACGACAAGACCTACATGGTGGCGGAAAAGGTGGGCTATGACGAGCCCAATTACTTTAGTTATGTGTTCAAAAAACGGTTTGGCGTCTCTCCGTCGCAGTTTCGTAAGTAGCCCACCTTTTGGGCCCCGCCTGAGGCGGGGCGCGGGTCATCCGCGTCCAAGGTTTTGTCCCTAGGCAAAACCTTGCCGCAGGCGGAATTTACTTCCGCCGAGGAAGAAAAGGGAGGGGTCCCCTGGAAAAGGGCGGCGCCCTTTTTTGGGGTGGGCTATGACGAGCCCAATTACTTTAGTTATGTGTTCAAAAAACGGTTTGGCGTCTCGCCGTCGCAGTTTCGTAAATAAAAAGGAGCGAAGAGGGGCGGCTGCTCCGTACCGGCACTGCCACTGGTGCGACAGCCGCCCTTTTCCTGTATCAAATAGCCAACTTGTTGGAAGGGAGGGTCCGCATGGGGGAAATGTCAAAACGGCTTCAGGGTCGATTTTCCAGGGGCAGTATCCGGTACGTGATGTTCGCCTCTTTTACCATCAGTGCGCTGGTGGCAGTGCTGCTCACCTGCCTGACCCTATACGCCCGATTTTCCAAGCAGATGGATGATGCCATCCAGGAGGAAAACCAGATCTTGGTCAGCCAGGTGAATCAGTCGCTGAGTACCTACCTGCGCGACATGATCCGCCTCTCCGACTCTATCTGCTACAATGTGGTCAAGAACACAGACCTGGAGCGGGAAGGGGTGGGGGAGGAAATCCGTCTTCTCTACGACACATACAGCGACTATGTGGAAAACGTGGCCCTCTTTACCCGCACCGGGGAGCTGCTGGCCACCGCGCCGGCGGCCAAGGTGAAGGATGGAATAGACGTGACGGGGGAGGAATGGTTCACCTCTGCCATGGCCCAGACGGAGAATCTCCACTTCGGGGTCCCTGCCATCCAAACCCTCTTCGTTGACGCGGAAAACAATTACAAGTGGGTGGTCTCCCTTTCCTGTGCCGTAGAGCTTACCCAGGGCGGCGGCGCCCAGCTGGGCGTCCTCCTCATTGATCTGAAGTACAGCGCACTGACCGCTCTCTTTCAGAGCGTGAAGTTTTCCGGCAGCGGCTATGTCTACCTGGTGGACGGCACGGGCAACCTCATCTATCATCCGGAGCGCACCCTCATCGCCACAGGGCGGGTCCGGGAGAACAGTCTCCAGACCGCTGCCCGGTCGGACGGCATCTATACCGAGGTGTGGGAGGGGGCCCGCCGCTCCGTCATTGTTCAGAGCGTAGGCTACACTGGCTGGAAGGTGGTGGGTGTGGTGGAGCGTCCGGGCTTCACCATGAGCCTCCAGCAGACCCTGCCCTTCCTGGTGGTCATCATCTGTGCCTATGTGGAGCTGCTCATTCTCATGAACGTCCTTCTCTCCCGGAAGATCACCGAGCCCCTGCGGCGGCTGCGGGAGTCGGTGGGCCAGGTGGAGGAGGGGGCGGAGCGCCCCCCCATCTATGTGGGGGGCACCGCCGAGACCAGGGAGTTGGGTACCGCTATCCAGACCATGGTGGACCGGATGCGGCAGCTCACCGCCGACATGGTCCGGGAGCATGAGCAGAAGCAAAAAAGTGAGCTTAACGCCCTCCAGGCCCAGATCAATCCCCACTTTCTCTACAACACCCTGGACATCATTGTCTGGATGATCGAGAACGGCCAGAGGGAGGACGCCATACGGGTGGTTACCGCCCTGGCCCGCTTTTTCCGGGTCAGCCTCTCCAAGGGGCGCAATATTATCCCCGTTCGGGATGAGCTGGAGCATGTGCGCAACTACCTGCTCATCCAGGAAATGAGATACAAAAATAAATTCCGCTATCAGATCACCTGCCCCGAGGCGTGTGCCAACCTCACCACCATTAAGCTGGTGGTGCAGCCCATCGTGGAGAACGCCATCTATCACTCCATGGACTTTATGGATGGGGACGGCCTTATCGACATCCGGGCGGATACCGACGGCAGAGACCTCACCATCACTGTTTCTGACAATGGCCTGGGTATGCCCCCCGACGTGGTGGAGCGGCTGCTCACGGCGTCCCCCCAGCCGGGGGCACAGACCGGGGGAAAGCGGGGCTCCGGCATCGGGCTCAGGAACGTCCAGGAGCGCATCCGGCTTTATTTCGGGTCGGAGTACGGCGTGACCATTCAGTCGGAGCCCGATGAGGGCACTGTGGTCACCCTCCATCTGCCGGCTGTGCCCTATGGAGAAATGGAGGACACGTGATGAGCAAGAATGAGCGCCATGTGTTTATCGGGGTACTGCTGGTGCTGGCGGCGGCCCTGGTGGTAATGCTCTTTCAGAATGTCCGGGGAAATGTCCAGCCGGAGATCCGGCGGGTATCTGTTCTGCTGGACGGCGAGAGTGAGTCCTACTGGCAGAATTTTCGCCTTGGGGTGGACCGGGCTGCCCGGGAGCACAATGTGGATGTGCGCTATGTCTCCCGGTATGACGGTCCCGCCGGGACGGCCCAGGCGGAGCAGCTACGCCGGGAATGGGAGGGCGAGCTGGACGGGGTGATCCTGGTGCCGGTGGACGCCGATGTCCTGGCGGAGACGTTGCAGGAGGCGCCCGACGGACTGGCGGTGACCGTGGTGGGTCCTGCCCTGTCCGGTGTGGAGGGGGCCTGCACCATCTCGGCCTCCCCGGAGGAGATGGGCCGGCAGCTGGCCGCCGCCGTGGCCGACAGCGGTGCGGCGTCCTGCGCTGTGATCCTCACCGGCAGGGAGGGGGAGACCGCCCTGCGCCGGCTCCACGGACTGGAGGAGGGTTTTCAGGAGCTGGGGGTTACGTGGCGCACGGTGATGACCCTGTCGGTGGAAGCACTTCCTGAGCCTGATGGCCAGCCCGTGGTGGCCCTGGAGCCGGGGACCACGGAAGCGCTCTGCGCCCGGGGCGGGCCGGTCTATGGGATAGGGGCCTCCAACGGGATATTGAGCCGCCTGGAGGAGGGAACCGCGGCGGCTCTGGTGGTCCAGAGCGACTATGATGCCGGTTATCTGAGCCTGCTGAGCGTTCTGGAATCTCTGGATGGAGTCCAGCCGGAGGACCAGATCCTGGATTGTTATACCGTCACCGCGGAGAATATGTTTAGCGATCCCATGGACCAAATTCTGTTTCCGGTAGCGTGAGTTGGAGAGGAGGGAAACAGATGAAAAAACGGGCGTGTGCGCTGCTGGCGGCGCTGCTGTGTCTGGCCGCCTGTGCCCCCCAGGGGAACGGTGGAAAAGGGACCCTGCGCATTGGAGTGGCGGTCTATAAAGGGACAGATACCTATATCAACAACATGACCCAGGCCATGGAGGCCGCCGCCCAGGCCTGGAGCGAGGAAAGCGGCGAGCGGGTCCAGGTCACGGTGTCCGACGCCCAGGAGAGCCAGAACACCCAGAATGAGCAGATTGACCGATTCCTCTCCCTGGGTTATGACGTACTGTGTGTCAACCTGGTGGACCGCACTGACGCCGCCCGGATCATTGGAAAGGCCAGAGAGGCCGACGTGCCGGTGGTCTTCTTCAACCGGGAGCCGGTCCAGGAGGACCTGGAGAGCTGGGAGAAGGTCTACTATGTGGGCTCCGACGCCCGGCAGTCAGCTCAGCTCCAGGCCGAAATTGTGCTGGAGCTCTGGGAAAAGGACCCGGCTGCCCTGGACCTGAACGGGGACGGCATCCTCCAGTACGCCATGCTGGAGGGGGAGAGCCGCCATCAGGATGCCATGATCCGCACAGAGGTATCGGTTCAAACCCTGAGGGACGCCGGCGTCCCCCTGGAACGGGTGGAGAGCGGCATCGCCAACTGGGAGCGCAGCCAGGCCGACGCCCTCACCGAATCCTGGCTGCTGAAGCGGTCGGATATCGAGCTCATCCTGTGCAACAACGACGACATGGCCCTGGGTGCCGCCGACGCTGTGGCCCGTCTTGGGCTGGAGCTGCGCAACATCGTGGGCATCGATGGCACGCCCCAGGGGCTGGAGGCGGTGGAGGACGGGAAGCTACTGGGTACTGTTGTCATGGATTACGCTGCCCATGGCCAGGCCATTTTTCAGCTCTCCCGTGCCCTGGACGCAGGAGAGGAGCTGGGTGAGATGGAAAATATGGAAAATAACTCCATAAGAATTCCCATGTACATTCACAAGTCATGGTAAAGGGTTTCGGCTTTTCCACCAGAAATCTATTGAGTATTTTGCATAAAAGTGACAAAGCAAGAGGATGGAAAAATAGATTATTTATGGAATGAGGTGATTTTTGATATGGCTTTTTCCGGGGGTTCATGGTATGATGATGGTGGTAAAGCTCCGAAAGAGCTGCCAAACAAAAATCAAGGAGGATCTTACATGAAACTGAAAAAGCTGTCCGCTCTGCTCCTGGCTGGTACCATGTGCGTGAGCATTGCTGCTTGCTCCGGCGGCGACGGCACCACCACCCCCGCTCCGTCCACCGCTCCTGAGAGCAGCGCCCCCGCCACCACCGCCGGGACCTCCGACCTGAGTGTGGCCGTCTTCTATTACAACTACTCCGACGCGTTCATCAGCAACGTCCGCAATGAGATGGATGCTCAGTGGGAGGCCATGGGCGTCACCTACAACAACTACGACGGCAACACCAACCAGGGCACTCAGATGGACCAGGTCAACACCGCCATCGCCAACGGCGCCAATGTGCTGGTGGTCAATGCCGTGGAGGCCTCCGCTGACGAGACCACCCAGAGCATCGTGGACGCCGCCAAGACCGCCGGTATCCCCGTGATCTTCTTCAACCGCGAGGTTTCCGACGACGTGGTCAACAGCTATGATCTGGCCGCTTTCGTGGGTACTGATCCCGCCGAGGCCGGCCACATGCAGGGCGAGCTCATCGGCAACTACCTCATCGAGAACTATGACGCCGTGGATCTCAACGGCGACGGCGTGATCTCCTACGTCATGTTCAAGGGCCAGGAGAACAACCCTGAGGCCGAGATGCGCACCCAGTACGCCGTGGAGGACGCCAACGCCATCCTGGAGGCCAACGGCAAGCCCACTCTGGCCTACTATGACACCGCCGCCACTACCCAGTACCTGGTTGACCCCAACGGCTCCTGGTCTGCTGCCGCTGCCCAGGACTACATGACCACCATTCTCTCCGCCTACTCTGAGGCCAACGGCAACATGGTCGAGCTGGTCATCGCCAACAACGACGACATGGGCCTGGGCGCCATCACCGCTCTGGAGACCGCCGGCTACAACAACGGCACCGGCACCACCATCCCCGTCTTCACCGTGGACGGCCTGCAGGGCATCGTGGACGCCATTTCCGCCGGCAAGGCTACCGGCGCTGTGGGTCAGTCCGCCAGCGGCCTGGCTGAGTCCGTCGCCACTCTGGTGAAGAACTATCAGGCCGACGGCGCTCTGATGAGCAACACCGGCGACATGATCGTGGACTCCGGCGTGGCCAAGATCCGTGTTCCCTACACCACTGTCAGCTGATGATAGCATCTACTGCAAGCTAAAATAGGCTGATTTGCGGGGTTGCCCGTGGGGCGTTTTTCCCCACGGGCGGCCCCGTATCTGTTATCGAGGAAGCCTCTGCTTGAGCCGCGGGCATTCGGCCGCGGATGAAGCGGGGGCTCTTCCCCAAGCAAGAGAGGAGGAAGCATATGGAGCAGCCTGCACTGCTGGAGATGCGTGGCATCACCAAGGAATTCCCCGGCGTCAAAGCGCTGGATGGCGTCAATCTCACCGTCCGGGCCGGCACGGTCCATGCCCTCATGGGGGAGAACGGCGCCGGCAAATCCACCCTGATGAAATGCCTCTTTGGCATTTACAGCCGGGACGGCGGGACCATCACCCTGGATGGAAAAGAGGTCAACTTCAAAAGCGCCAAGGAGGCCCTGGAAAACGGCGTGGCCATGGTGCATCAGGAGCTCAACCAGGCCCTGACCCGCAGTGTTCAGGACAACCTCTGGCTGGGCCGTTACCCCAAGGTGGGGGGACTCATGGTCAGCGAACGCATTATGGCCCAGAGGACCAAGGAGATCTTTGAACAGCTGGAGGTCAATGTCAACCCCAAGACCATTATGTCCACCATGCCTGTCTCCCAGCGGCAGATGGTGGAGATCGCCAAAGCCGTCTCTTACGACGCCAAGATCGTCGTCTTTGATGAGCCCACCTCTTCCCTTACCGAGTCGGAGGTGGAGCACTTATTCCGCATCATCAACATGCTCCGGGACAAGGGCTGCGGCATCATTTACATCTCTCACAAGATGGAGGAGATCCTCCGCATCAGCGACGATGTCACCATCATGCGTGATGGCACCTGGGTGGCCACCCGGCCGGCAAAGGAGCTCACCATGGATGAGATCATCAAGCTCATGGTGGGCCGTGAGCTCACCAACCGCTTCCCCGCCAAGACCAATGAGCCGGGTGAAGTCATTTTGGATGTGGAAAACCTCTCCGGTAAATACACCCGCCTGAAGGAGGCCTCCTTCCATCTGCGGAAGGGAGAGATCCTGGGCATCGCCGGACTGGACGGCTCCGGCCGCACCGAGGTGCTGGAGAATCTCTTTGGCGTCATGACCAAGGAGAGCGGCACCATCAAGCTCCACGGCAAGGAGATCAAGAACCGTACGCCCCGGGAGTCCATCAAAAACGGCTTTGCCCTCCTCACCGAGGAGCGCCGGGCCACCGGCATCTTCGGCATCCGCGATATTAAGGAGAACACCGTCATCTCCAATCTGAAGAGCTATCTTCTGGGCGGTATCTGCCTGAGCGACAAAAAGATGAAGGAGGACACCGACTGGGCCATCCAGGCCATGCACATCAAGACTCCCAGTCAGTCCACCCAGATCCGGTCCCTCTCCGGCGGCAACCAGCAGAAGGTCATCATCGGCCGGTGGCTCCTCACCAAGCCGGAGGTGCTGCTGCTGGACGAGCCCACCCGCGGCATCGACGTGGGCGCCAAATACGAGATCTACCAGCTCATCATCGATCTGGCCAATCAGGGAAAGGGGATCATTATGGTATCCTCTGAGATGCCCGAGCTGCTGGGCGTGTGTGACCGTATTCTGGTCATGTCCGGCGGCCGGCTGGCCGGCGAGGTGGATGCCAGGAACACCAGCCAGGAGGAGATCCTGACCCTGGCCGCAAAGTATGTGTAAGGGGGAAGAGACATGAGTCAAGAATCCAAAGCTTTGGCCGAGAAGGCCCAGAAGCTCAGCGGCAAACAAGTCGGCGACCTGCTGATGAACAACATGCTGGTCATCATCATGATCGTCGCCGCCATCGCCATCGCCATCTACCGCCCGGCCTTCGTGTCGGCCAGTTCCATCATCAATATTATCTCCCTGACGGCGGCCTACCTGCCCGCCGCCCTGGGTATTGCCGGCTGTATCGTCCTCACCGGCACCGATCTGAGCGCCGGCCGCGCCGTGGGTCTCACCGCCTGCGTATCCGCCTCTCTGCTCCAGACTGTCACCGCCTCCAACAAAATGTGGCCCGGCATCGGCACCCTGCCCATCCCCGTGGTCATCATCATCGCCATGGGCATCGGCGCCCTGGTGGGGGCCTTCAACGGGTTCTTTGTGGGCAAGTTCAAGCTCCACCCCTTCATCGTCACCCTGGGCACCCAGCTGATCCTCTACACCCTGCTGCTGCTCTATGTCCAGCAGGGCAACAACGGAGGCGGCACCATCGGCAGCCTGGACGAGAGCTATACCAACTTTGTCCGTGCCCCCCTCTTCTCCATCCCCGCGGGTAACGGTGGCAGCATCCCCATCCCCTGTTATGTGCTCTACTCCATTCTTCTGGCCGTCATCATGTGGTTTATCTGGAACAAGACCACCTTCGGTAAGAACATGTTCGCTCTGGGCTCCAACGAAGAGGCCGCCCGGGTTTCCGGCGTCAACGTGCTGGTCACCACCATTATGGTCTTCGCCCTGGCCGGCGCCATGTACGGCTGGACTGGCTTCATTGAGGGCGCCCGCGTGGCCGCCAACAACGCCAATACCGGTCTGAACTACGAGCTGGACGCCATCGCGGCCTGCGTCATTGGCGGCGTCTCCTTCGTCGGCGGTATTGGTAAGATCAGCGGTATCATCATCGGCGTCATCATGCTGCGGCTCATCTTCGTGGGCCTGACCTTCGCCGGCATTGACCAGAACTACCAGTACCTCATCAAGGGTGCCATCATCCTCTTCGCCTGCGCCCTGGATATGCGCAAGTATCTGGCCAAGAAGTAAGGACTTTTGTCAAAGGACTGTGCAGGGGCACGGGATTATGGTACAATGAGAGACAGGGCAGGAAAGAAAAGCCTGCCCTGTCTCTTTTTATTACGTAGGCGGGCAGCTCCGCCAAATCATAGAGAGAGGTGAGCCATATGGCGAATATGATCGGACAAACAGAGGCATTTCTGCACAAATATGGTCTGGACCCGTCCCTGGTGGACGTGGATGCCTGTGCCAGAGCCTTTTGGGCTGATATGGAGCGAGGGCTCCGGGGTGATCCGGATGCCTGGATGCTGATGCTCCCCACCTACCTGTCCCTGGACGGGGACATCCCCAGAGATACCCCCACCATTGTCATCGACGCCGGTGGGACGAACTTCCGCATTGGGCTGGTCACCATGACGGATGGGGGACCGATGGTGGAGGACCTACGGGTCTTCCCGATGCCGGGCTCACAGGCCCCTATCACCTGGGAGACCTTTGTGGATGAGGTCTCTGACGCCGTCCTCCCGTTCACAGGCCGCAGCCGCCGGGTGGGGCTGTGCTTTTCCTACGCCGCCGAGATCCTTCCCAACCGGGATGGCAAAGTTCTGAACCTTACAAAGCAGGTCCAGATCTCCGGCGCCCAGGGCCGGGAGCTGGGCCGGGACCTCTCCGCGGCTTTGGAGGCTAAGGGGGCGGGTGGAATCACCTTTGTGGTTCTCAACGACACGGTAGCCGCCCTGCTGGGGGGAGTGGCCGCCCTGCGGGAGGAGAAATTCGATGGCTACATCGGGTTGATCTACGGTACCGGCGTCAACACCTGTTATGTAGAGAGGCAGGAGCACCTGGGTAAGGTGACCACACCCTGGGATCAGGATACCATGCTCATCAATATGGAGTCTGCCCGGTTCGATGGCGCCCCCATGGGCGCCTTTGACAAGGCCCTGGACTCGAACAGCGTGGACCCGGGGCTGTGCCACTACGAGAAAATGGTCTCCGGTCGTTACCAGGGAGAGCTGGTGTGGCGGGCCCTGCGGCAGGGGGCGGACGACGGACTCTTTTCCCCCAGGTTCAGCGCTTTTCTGAGGGGGCTGGGGAATCTCACCATGGTGCAGGCGGATGCCTTTGCCGCCCGCCCCTATGGAGACAATCTACTGGCCGCCGCCTGCGACAGTGAGGACGACCGGGAGGCGGTCTATACCATCATTGACCAGGTGGTGGAGCGCTCGGCCCGGCTGGTGTGTGCCAACCTGGCGGGTATTCTGCTTCAGACCGGTGCCGGGCAGCACATCCACCGACCTGCCTGTGTGGTGGCGGAGGGCTCCACCTTCTACAAGGGGCACCTTTTCCGGGGTAAATTGGAGCGGCTGTGCGGCAGCTACATCACCGGCACACTAGGGCGGTATATGGTGTTCCGTCAGGTGTCGGATGCCAATCTGGTGGGGACCGCGGCAGCGGCTCTCCTGAATCCGTAAGCACAGAGAAGAGAGAAAGGGGTCGGAAGTGATGAAGACAGACATTGAGATCGCCCAGGCGGCGGAGATGCTGCCCATTGCCCGGATCGCCGAGCAGGTGGGTTTGGACGAGGACAAGCTGGAGTATTATGGGAAATATAAGGCCAAGGTGGACACCTTGGCCCTGCGGGGAGCGCCCCGGAGGGCCAAGCTCATCCTGGTGACCGCCATCAACCCCACTCCCGCGGGAGAGGGCAAGACCACCACCAGTGTGGGGCTGGCCGACGCCCTCCACAGGCTGGGAAAAAAGGCCGTCCTGGCCCTACGGGAGCCCTCTCTGGGTCCGGTCTTCGGCATCAAGGGTGGCGCTGCCGGCGGCGGTTACGCCCAGGTGGTGCCTATGGAGGACATCAACCTTCACTTCACCGGGGATTTCCATGCCATCGGCGCCGCCAACAACCTGCTGGCGGCCATGCTGGACAACCACATCCAACAGGGGAACGCCCTGGATATTGACGTGCGCCGCGTCACCTGGAAGCGGTGCGTGGATATGAACGACCGTCAGCTGCGGAATATCATCTGCGGCCTGGGGGGCAAGGTCAATGGTGTGCCCCGGGAGGATGGCTTCGACATCACCGTGGCCAGCGAGATCATGGCGGTGCTCTGTCTGGCCTCCGACCTAATGGACCTGAAGGCCCGGCTGGGCCGCATGGTGGTGGCCTATAACCGCTCCGGCGACCCGGTGTACTGCTCCGATCTAAAGGCCCAGGGGGCCATGACTGCCCTGCTGAAGGACGCCATCCGGCCCAACCTGGTCCAGACCCTGGAGCACACTCCCGCCTTTATCCACGGCGGACCCTTCGCCAACATTGCCCATGGCTGCAACTCGGTGTCAGCCACCGACACCGCTCTGAAGCTGGGGGACTATGTGGTCACCGAGGCAGGCTTCGGCGCCGACCTGGGGGCGGAGAAGTTCTTGGACATCAAGTGCCGGGCGGCGGGTCTTACCCCCGACGCCGTGGTCATTGTGGCCACCGTCCGGGCCCTGAAGCACCACGGCGGCTGCCCCAAGGCGGCGCTGGGCCAGGAGGATCTGGCAGCTCTGGAGAAGGGGCTGCCCAACCTGCTCAAGCATGTGGAAAATATTACCAAAGTGTATGGCCTGCCTGCCGTGGTGGCCATCAACCAGTTCGACAGCGACACCGAGGCCGAGATCAGCATGATCCGGGCAGCCTGCGGGAAGTACGGCGTTCGGGTGGCCCTCAGCCAGGTGTGGGGCAAGGGCGGTGAAGGCGGCGAGGAGCTGGCCGGGGAAGTCCTGCGGATCATTGACGAGGAGAAGCCTGACTTCCGCTTTGCCTACGAGAGCGGCGCCCCCCTCACCGAGAAGATCGAGGCCATCGCCCAAAAGGTCTACGGCGCTGACGGAGTGGACTATGCCCCCGCCGCCGCCAAGGAGCTTCAGCGCCTCACCGAGCTGGGATACGGCGCTTTCCCTGTGTGCATGGCCAAGACCCAGTACTCCCTCTCCGACGACCCCGGTAAGCTGGGGGCCCCCAGCGGCTTCCGCATCAAGGTGCAGAAGGTGAAGGTTTCCGCCGGCGCCGGCTTCGTGGTGGTCCTCACCGGCGACATCATGACCATGCCTGGGCTGCCCAAGGTCCCCGCCGCAGAGAACATCGACGTGGACGAAAACGGTGTCATCACCGGCCTCTTTTAAGGGAGCAGAGACCGGATGAAGGCATTCATCAAAAAGGAGGCGGTGCTGTGCATCGCCTTCCTGTGCGCTGTGATCTCCATGCTCCTGGTGCCGCCGGACGTCGGCTACGCCAGCTATGTGGACTACCGGGTGCTGGCACTCCTCTTCTGCCTGATGCTGGTGGTAGCGGGACTCCAGGACTGCGGGCTCTTTGACCTGCTCGCCCGGCGGCTCCTGGCGGGGGAGAAGCGGTTCCGTTTTCTGGCCATGGCCCTGGTGCTGCTGCCCTTTTTCAGCTCCATGCTCATCACCAACGACGTAGCCCTCCTCACCTTTGTACCTTTCGCGGTACTGGTGCTGGAGCTGACAGGACGACAGGCCCAGCTCCCCTATGTCGTCACCCTCCAGACCGTGGCCGCCAACCTGGGCAGCATGGCCATGCCGGTGGGCAACCCCCAAAACCTCTTCCTCTGCTCCAAATTTTCCATCCCCATGGGCGGCTTCTTTGCCGCTGTTTTGCCCCTGACGGCGGTGAGCCTGGTGGGGCTGGTCCTGGCGGCTGGCGCCACCAGCGGCGATATTATTCGGGTGGACTTTCAGGACGCCGGCGGCATTGGTAAGCCGGGACAGCTCAAGCTGATGCTCCTCCTCTTTGCCCTGTGCCTGCTCTCCGTCTTCCACGTTCTGCCCTGGCCCGCCCTGCTGGCCGTGGTCATTGTGGCTGCCGCCCTCTTTGCCCGGCATCTCTTCCCACGGGTGGACTACGCCCTGCTGTGTACCTTTGTGTGCTTTTTCGTCTTCTCCGGCAATCTGGGCCGGATGGAGGGGGTGCGGGGTGTCCTTACCGGGCTCATGGCCCAAAATACCGTGGTCACCTCCGCCCTGGCCAGCCAGATCATCAGCAATGTGCCCGCCGCCGTGCTCCTCTCCGGCTTCACCCAGGACTGGAAGGGCCTGCTGGTGGGCACCAATGTGGGGGGACTGGGTACCCTCATCGCCTCCCTGGCCAGTCTGATCTCCTTCAAGCTCTATATCCGTACCGAAGGGGCGAAACCCCTCCGGTATCTGGGCATCTTCACCCTGGCCAATGTGGTGGGACTGGTGGTGCTGGGCGTTGTGGCCTGGCTCCTGCCGTAACAGAAAAAACAAGGGTCTGTTGCAAAATGCAGTTTTCAGACCCAAGTGGGGAATATATGCATTAAAAAGTTAGCGAGAACCGCCGCCTTGACGGTTCTCGCTAACTTTTTCTTTGGTCTGTTTTTTCAAAATCCTATTTTGCAACAGGCCCTTGTTTTGTGTGCGGGCCGTCAGGCAGCCCAAAGGGCCTGGGCGGCCAGATAGTCCAGAATACCCTGGGTGATGCCCTGGGCGAGCTGCTGCTGGTAGCCGCCATCCATAAGACGCATAAGCTCCTCGTGGCTGGTCATGAAGCCCATCTCCACCAGCACCGCCGGCATATCGGTCTCCCGGAGCACCACAAAGTCGGCATCCCGGATGCCTCGGTCAATGGCGCCGGTGACCTGGCACAGGGGGGTCTGGACGGCCTGGGCCAGCCGCGCCCCCTGGCTGCTGGTGGGGTGATAGTAAGTATAGATGCCCTGATAGTCGGGGCGGTTCTCCGCGGCGTTGGAGTGGATGGAGATAAAGAGGTCGGCGCCGGCGGCATTGGCCAGGTCGGCCCGCTCATAAAGCCCGATCTCCACGTCGGTGGAGCGGGTCATGATGACCCGGAAGCCCTTGCTCCAGAGAAGGGTGGCCAGCTTCAGGGAGACGGACAGGTCGATGTCCTTCTCCATGATGTCCTCATAGCAGGCGCCGGGGCGGTCCCCTCCGTGGCCGGGGTCGATGACGATGGTGTAGTCCTGAGGGTCAATGGAGACGGAGGGAGGAACTGGCGCGGCGTGGGTGGTGACGCTGACGCCGGTGAGGCCGGTGGAAATGGTCAGGTTCCCGGCGGCGGTGGCGCCGACGGCCAGATCCAGTACAATGCGAACCGTATGGTCGCTGCCGGGGTAGAAGTCAGAGCCGTGCTGGGCGTAGCGCACATCGAAGAGGTAGGGGTCGTCCACCGTGCAGCCGGTAAAGTCCTCCGACAAAACCGTATTGAGGAAGTCAATGGCCACCCGGTCCCCCAGGTCGGTCACCCGGCAGTCGGGGGCCTGTTCGGTGGTGATGGTGAGGATGCCGGCGCTCCAGCGCATGCCGGTGATTTCAGAGAAATCCTCGGAGGGGGTTTCTGGCTCTTGGGTGGGTGTCTCCGGTGTTTGGTCAGGGGCTTCCGGAGATGGATCAGGCGTCTCCGGGACCTCCTCGGCCAGCACCGCCGTCAGATGGGCAGTATAGGTGTCCTGCTCCCAGTCTACCTGGGCGCCCAATGCCTCAGAGACAAAGCGCAGGGGGATCATCGTGCGGTCGGCTCCGCCATAGGTCACCACCTGGGCGGGTACGCCGTCGGGCAGAGGGGTGGACACGCCGTTGACGATGGCGGTGGCGCTGTCCAGGGTCAGGACGATGACGTCCTCCCCCTTGGTGAGGATGACCTGTCCCGTCTGCTGGACCCAGAGGACCTGAGCCTGGAGGGCCTCACCCACCAGACGGACGGGGACCAGGGTCCGCCCGTCCCGAATCATGGCGGGGACGTCGCCGGTCAGAGGAGTGCCGTTGAGGGTGAGCTTGACCACTTCTGCGGAGGCCGGTGTATGGGTGTGTTGGGTCCAGCTGTAGAGCTGTACAGAGAGGGTCCCGTTGGGACCAGCGGCAAGGACGGTGAGGGTCAGGGCGTACAGAACGGCCAGGACCGTCAGCAGGTGCGTGAGCTTCTTTCTCATGGCTCCCCTCCTTGGAATGTTTTCTCTTTATTTTATCCATTGTGACCCTTTTCGTCAAGAAATGAGGGAGTCATTCGTTTACATAAATTATGGAAGAAAGGTGTGCCAAGTAAACAAAACCTACCAATTTAGAGGGCAATATTTAGACTTGCCATCCCAGGGGCGACGTAGTACTATAAGGACAGAAAAAGTTTGACAAGACTAATCCTTCGAGTAAGAAGCATTGGCCCTAAAGGGCAGTGGAGGCAAAGAGTTAGAAATGGCGGCAGAGACAGTGAAGAAGAGCGGCGGCACACTGATGGACCTGGAGCCAGGCCACAGTGCGGTCATCCTCAAGGTAGGCAGTGACAAGGGACCGGTGAAGCGCCGGCTGGTGGATATGGGGCTCACCCCCGGCACCACGGTGACTGTTCGGAAGGTGGCCCCCTTTGGCGACCCCATTGAGGTGAACATCCGGGGCTATGAGCTCTCCCTCCGCAAGGAGGACGCCGGGCAGATCACAGTGACCACCAGCGAGGAGGAGGCCAAGGCCCGGCGGCAGGAGCGCAGCCGCCGGCGAGAGGCGGTAGAGCGGACGCCGGATGAGGCCACTCAACGGAGAATGGAGGCCGACCACGCCCATGAGAAGGAGCACCACGGGGGCATACCCGACTATGCCAGCCATGATACCCGGGAGATGAAGCTGGCCCTGGTGGGTAACCCCAACTGCGGCAAGACCACCCTCTTCAACGCTCTAACGGGCTCCAACCAGTACGTGGGCAACTGGCCCGGCGTGACGGTGGAGAAAAAAGAGGGAAAGGCCAGTGTGGACGGCAAGCCGGTGACCATTGTGGACCTGCCGGGCATCTATTCCCTCTCCCCCTACTCCATGGAGGAGATCGTGGCGCGGGACTTCATTGTGGGGGAGCATCCCGACGCCATCATTGACATTGTGGATGCCACCAATATCGAGCGGAACCTTTACCTCACCGCCCAGCTTCTGGAGCTGGAGCGGCCCATGGTCATTGCCCTTAACTTCATGGACGAGGTGGAGAAGCACGGCGACCGCATTGATGTGGAAAAGCTCTCCCAGGAGCTGGGGGTGCCGGTGATCCCCATCACCGCCCGGTCGGGGGAGAATGTGGAGGAGATGCTCCGGGTGGCCCACCGGCAGATGCACATTGGCGTGACGGTGGAGCCCGACGACCTCTATGATGACTACACCCATCGCATCCATCACCAGGTGGGCGAGCTCATCCATGACAAGGCCTACGAGGTGGGGCTGCCCGCTCACTGGGCCTCCATCAAGCTCATCGAGGGAGATTCCCTGGTGGAGGAGGCGCTGGGCCTTGACAGCAAGACCAGGGAGCGTCTGGAGAAGATCTGCCGGGAGTATGAGAGCGCCTACGTGCTGGGAGACCGGGAGACCCTCATCGCCGACAGCAGGTACCAGTTCATTCAGAAGGTGGTGAGCGCTGCGGTGGTGAAGGGCCGGCCCCGGGACGCCCTGACCCTCTCCGACAAGATCGACTCCATCGTCACCCATAAATTCCTGGCCATTCCCGTTTTTTTGCTGATGATGCTTGCCATGTTCGCCCTCACCTTCGGTCCCATCGGGTCTGTGCTCTCGGACGGTGTGGAATTCTTGGTGGGTGAGGTCTTCGCGGGCTGGGTGTCCTCTGCCTTGGCCACCGCACAGGTGGCGCCCTGGGTGGAGGCCCTTCTGGTGGATGGCATCATCGCCGGTGTGGGAGGGGTGCTCACCTTCCTGCCCCAGATCGCCCTCCTCTTCCTCTTCCTCTCCATTTTGGAGGACTCCGGCTACATGGCCCGGGCCGCCTTTATCATGGACCGGCTCCTGCGTCGGTTCGGACTTTCCGGCAAGGCCTTTATCCCCATGCTCATGGGCTTTGGCTGCACCGTCCCCGCCGTGATGGGGGCACGTACCATGGAGAATGAAAAGGACCGGCGCATGACCATCATGCTGGTGCCCTTCATGTCCTGCTCCGCCCGGCTGCCGGTTTATGGCCTCATGTCCGCCGCTTTCTTTCCCCGGTACAGCGGCCTGGTGGTCTTCTCCCTCTACGTCATCGGCATCCTCTTCGCCATTGTCTCCGGTGTCATCCTCAAAAAGACGATGTTCAAGGGCGAGCCCGCCGCCTTTGTGCTGGAGCTGCCCCCCTACCGGCTTCCCACCTTCAAAAACTGTGCCATGCACGTGTGGGAGAAGGTCTGGGGCTTCCTGGTGAAGGCGGGCACCCTGATCCTGGCTATGAGCGTGGTCCTCTGGTTCCTCCAGAGCTTCGGTCCCGGCTTTACTATGGTGGATGACGCTGCCAACTCCTTCCTGGGGATCATCGGCGGCGTGATCGCTCCGGTCCTCCGCCCCCTGGGCTTTGGCACCTGGCAGGCAGCGGTGGCCCTCCTCTCCGGCCTCATCGCCAAGGAGGCCGTAGTCTCCTCCATGAGTATGTTCTACGGCTTCTCTCTGGGAGCCAGCGGCGCCGTGGTGGCCTCTGCCCTCTCCGGCACCTTCCAGACCCCTCTGGCGGCTTACGCCTTCCTGGTCTTCGTGCTGCTCTATGTCCCCTGCGTGGCGGCTGTCTCCACCATCCGGAAGGAGATGGACTCCGCCAAGTGGACCATCCGCTCCATCCTCTGGCAGCTGGCGGCGGCCTATCTGGGCTCCTTCCTGGTCTATCAGATCGGCAGCCTGCTGCTGGGCTGAAAGGAGAATACCATGAAGTACATCATCTACGCCGGCGTGGCCCTTCTCATCCTTTGGGCGGTGGTCTACCTGGTCCGGCATGTCCGCCGGCAGCTCCGGGGCGAGTGCGGCTGCGGCGGCGATTGCGGCGGCAGCTGCGCCTCCTGTGGGCACAGCTGCGGCAAGCGGGACTAGACAAAGGGCAGCGGTCCCCGTCTCATTAGACAGGGGCCACTGCCCTTTGTTCATAGCTTATTATGAAAAAAGACCATATACCGAAGTTTATTCCAGAGCGTGACGGCTGCGGACCAGCTCAATGGCCTCTTTTCCGGTGAGGTGCTCCACGGCGACCTCTATGATGGCGACGGCGGGCAGTTCTTTTTCCAGCACGGACTGGCGGTGCTCCTGACTGTCCTCGGGAGCATAGCGGAGGGCCAGACGCTCCAGGGCGGCGCGTATCTCTGCCGGGTCCTCCAGGACCCTGGCCCTACCGAAAAGGATGACGCTGCGGAAATAGGTGGTGTACTCCAGAGGGACCACCTGGTCCCGGTCTGTTACACAAAAGGAGACCTTTGGGTCCCTAATAATGGCGTCCAGCTTGTGACCCGCCCTGGCACAGTGGAACCAGAGCTTGCCATCCGCGTAGGCATAGCTCAGGGGGACGGCGTAGGGATAGCCGCCCTCACCGTGTACCGCCAGTACCCCGGAGGTGCCCCGGTCCAGCACAGCCAGACATTCCTCCCGGGAGAGCTCCTGATTTTTGCGTCTCATCTCACGAAACATATGGGTGCTCCGCCTTTCTATCTTTCCTGTGTGACCAGTTATATCATGGTGAGCGGATTTTTGCAAGGGCGGAGTCCGTGCCCGCTGGACAGCGAGAGACGGTTGAGGTATGATAGTCAGACGAGAATGGAAAGGCGGGAATACCATGCTTCAGAGCGGAACGTGCTATATTGTGGGGGCCGGGGCCTTTTATGACCGGGACTTTGTACCAGAAGAGGGGGACTTCGTCATCGCCGCCGACGGCGGCTATGGAACGCTAAGCGTGCGGCAGACGGCCATGGACCTGGTGGTGGGCGACTTTGATTCTATGGGCTTTCGGCCGGACCATCCCAAGGTAGTGGACCTGCCGGTGGAGAAGGATGACACAGATATGATGGCCGCCATCCGCCTGGGCTGGGACAGGGGATACCGGACCTACCGGCTCTATGGGGGCACCGGCGGCCGTGTGGACCACACATTGGCCAACCTCCAATCCCTGGTGTGGCTTTCCAGGCGAGGGGGCCGGGGCTTTCTGGTGGGGGAGAACTGGACCGCTGCCGCCATCACCGACGGAGAAATGACCTTTCCGGCGGAGTATACAGGTGTTGTCTCCGTATTCTGCCAGGGCGACCGGGCGGAAGGGGTGACCCTGGAGGGGCTCAAGTACACGCTGGAGGAGGCCGTCCTCACCTGTGATTTTCCACTGGGTGTGAGCAATGCGTTCACTGGAAGGGAGAGCAGGGTGGCGGTCCGGAAGGGGACCCTCCTGGTCGTTTGGTACAGGTGAATCAGGGATAAAAGCGGTACGCCGACCATGAGAAAGGAGCGGCTGGACAACCATTTCGGGCTGTCCAGCCGCTCTTCTCTCATGGGCCATTTTGCAGCGGCCCGCTGAAACGCAGGGAGGATTTCATGCGGTTGGAATGATTAGGGGCAGTTTGCGGTTTTCCATCCTTTTTGCGGTGCGGCTCCTTGTGGGCCCAGGTGCCGCCGGGGGATGGGGAGATCAGCGGACCAGCTTCTTGAATTCGTCGGCCACAAACTGGACCTTGGGCCCGATAATGACCTGAACGCTGGTCTTGCCGGGACGGACGACGTCGGCGGCGCCGGAAGCCTTGATCTTCTTCTCGTCCACCAGCAGGCGGTCCTTCACCTCCAGACGCAGGCGGGTGATGCAGTTGTCCACACTGGTCACGTTGGCCGCGCCGCCGACGCCCTCAAGGATAGCCTGGGCCATAGCGGCAAAGTCGTTGCTGCTCAGTTCGATGCTCAGTTCGGTCTCGTTATTGTCATCCTCGCGGCCAGGGGTCTTCAGGTTCAGGGCCACAATCACAATACGGAAGATCACATAGTACACCACGAAGAATACCAGGCCGATGGGGATCAGCAGCAGGGGGTTTTCGGCGAAGGGAGCGTTGAAGCTCAGGGCCCAGTCTACAAAGCCGGCGCTGAACTGGAAGCCAGCACGGATGGGCAGAGCTGCCACGATGGCCACCGAAATGCCGGTAAGCAGGGCATGAATGACGTACAGGACGGGGGCAAGGAACATGAAGGAGAACTCCAGAGGCTCGGTAACGCCGGTGAAGAAGGAGCACAGCGCGGCGGACATCAGGATGCCGGCGGCGATCAGACCGCACAGGATGCCGATAAACTGGGTGTTGATTTTGCCAAAGGCGTCAGGGACCACCGCGTCAGCGCCTATGATCAGCTGTACCACACTGGTGCCGAGCATGGTCTGCACGGTCAGCTAGGAGATAACAGCCGCCAGGGCGGAGGTGCCCTCCTGGTCCTTGGACATGCCGATGGCTACGCCAAGGGCGAACAAAATGGCCATGTTGTCAATCAAAATACCGCCGGCCTTGATCAGCAGCAGGGCCAACAGGCTGTTGGCGCCCCAGCCGCTGGGGTCAATCGCGTAACCGATGCCCATCAGGATGCCGCCGATTGGCAGGCAGGCTACGGGCAGCATCAGGGACTTGCCCAAACGTTGGAAAAATCGCATCATAAGTATTACCTCCTCCTAACACTGGTGCTGAACCGGCGATATGCTGCCGGTTCGGCATGTCAGCAGGGGACGGCCGGCCCACAGCCGTCCCTCCTTGCGACGAATTACAGATTGGCCTTCAGAAAATCGGCCATGGACGCGGCGGCGGCCTCCTCGTCAGGGCCGTCAAAGGTGAGGGTAGGCCTGCTCCTCAGGGGGAATCCTGTTTTGCGTGCGGGACTCCAAACCCTCCACGATCTGTCGGGCACAGTGGAATTCGTTTGGGTAGCACTGCCGTACCGCCGCTACAAACCGCGCGTCGTCCTGGGACTGCGCATGGTCGGAAAAGGCCCGCAGGACAAGAAATTTCAGGTGCACCGTAAACTCGTCGTAAAACCCGCTGTCGGTGTCCAGATGCAGGTGCGGCCAGCCGTTCAGGGTGGTCAGGATGTCGTGGAGCGTCTGTGTAATGCGCAGCGTGTCGCTGATGGAGTTTTCGTATTCGGCATTCACCAGATGCAGGGCAATGTTGGCGGCCTCGTCATCCGGAAAGTGGACGTCCAGTTCCTTCGCCATCAGTTCCAGAGCGTACTTGCCCACCGTGTACTCGCGGGGGTAGAAGGTACGTACCTCCGCCAACAGGGTGTTCTGAAAGGTCGTTCCGCTGCGCAGACGTTCAATGGCGAAGCAGATATGGTCGGTAAGGGTCAGGTATACGCTGGGGCTGAGCTTCCGTCCCAGATCCTGGGTGGCTCGGTCCACGATCAGACTGCACAGCTCAATCTGCTGGGCGGGCAAGGTGGCGAAAAGATCGGTCAGGCGGCGGGCGTCGTCCGGTGTCTCCATCCGGAACAGCTTTTCCACCTTTGTCTGGTCGATCTTGTCCCCGGCTCGCAGAGAAAATCCCAAACCACGCCCCATGGCGATCCATTCCCGGCCGTTTTCATCCAGGCAGGACACCACATTGTTATTTATGGATTTCAAAACCTTCATATGCTTGCCCTCACTGGCAGAAAGAAAAAAGACCACATTCAAAGCCATTCCATGAATCCAATGCCCATGGAAAGGGTTTGAATATGGTCTTGCCTGCCGAACAGTAACAACCCAACAATTAACAACCACAGGGTATCAATTTACTCAAAGATTGTCAATGATTTGGGGAAATAAATTGGCGATTCTGCCAAATAGACAAATTGGGGTAAGAAATTTTGTAGATTTTGCAAATAAATATTGTGTAAATTCCACCGTGCGGTGGGGGCTCCGCCGCTTTTGCCGCCGGATGGAAACGGTATCTGCATACATGAGTAGATTATCCTGCGCCATCTGCGCTGCCGCCCGGTATGATGACCGATGGTCCGGAAGCGGCCACCTGGCTGAGTTTGGAATGAGGGTACCTGCCCGGGGGGATGGAGTATCCGACCCAAATACTTGATGGGATCGGTGCAATTCCCCCTTGCAAAGGACACGTGCGTCCGGTATACTGATAAGGAAGAAAATAAGCTCGGATGATGGCATCGGGAGAGACCGCCTCAGGCGGCGCCGAAGGGGATTGGCAGAAAAACTCTCAGGCAAAAGTACCGGTGTCGGACGAAACTCCGAAGACCAAAAGGGCGCGTGCCCTGGAGGACCGAAGAAGCAATTTGCTCCACTGGGGCGGAGAATCTTTCAGGTAAGAAGACGGAGGCGTGCCTTTGCTTGGCGCGCCTCCGTTTTGTGTTTTTTGTCCTACCAATTCTGAGAAAGAAGGGATCGCCAATGGAAAAGAAGACACCGCTGTACGACTGCCATGTGGCACTGGGCGGAAAGATCGTCCCCTTTGCCGGCTATCTGCTGCCGGTCCAGTATTCCACCGGCGTCATTGCCGAGCACATGGCTGTCCGCACCGCCGCCGGACTTTTTGACGTCTCCCACATGGGGGAGCTGGTTTTTACCGGTCCGGATGCCCTGAGAAATCTCAACCATATGCTCACCAACGACTTTACCAACATGTATGACGGCCAGGTCCGCTACTCCCCCATGTGCAACGATGACGGCGGCTGTGTGGACGATCTGATCGTCTACAAGGTCAGGGAGGGGGCCTATCTGGTGGTGGTCAACGCCGCCAACAAGGATAAGGACGCTGCCTGGATGGCGGAACGCCTCTTCGGGGACTGCAAGATGGAGGACCTCTCGGATACCGTGGCCCAGGTGGCCCTTCAGGGTCCCAGCTCCAAGGAGATCCTCCTCAGACTGGTGGGGGAGGAGGAGCTGCCCAAGAAATATTACAGCTTCGTCCGGGAGATCACCGTGGGGGGCATCCGGTGTCTGGTTTCCCGCACCGGCTACACCGGGGAGTTCGGCTATGAGCTCTACTGTGCCACCGGAGAGGGCCCTGCCCTGTGGGACCTGCTGCTGGAGACCGGGAAGGACCTGGGTCTCATCCCCTGCGGCCTGGGCGCCCGGGACACCCTGCGTCTGGAGGCTGCCATGCCCCTCTATGGCCATGAGCTCACCGACGGCATCGGCCCCCTGGAGGCCGGTCTGGACTTTGCTGTCAAGATGGGCAAGACTGAATTCATTGGCAAGGCGGGCCTGGAGAGACGGCTGCCCCTCACCCGGACCCGGGTGGGCCTGGAGGTTACCGGACGGGGCATTGTCCGGGAGCACCAGGATATTTATATTGGGGAGCGGCTGGTGGGACAGACTACCTCCGGAACCCACGCCCCCTTCCTGGGCAAGGCCATCGCCATGGCATATCTGTCGCCGGAGGACGCCGCCGTGGGCTCCGAGGTGGCTGTGGACGTCCGGGGCCGCCGGGTGGCCTGCAAGGTGGTGCCCCTGCCCTTCTATAAGCGGTGAGAACATTCCCTTTCATACCGATCAAATACAAGGAGGAATTTATCATGAATACCCCTGAGCATCTCCGTTACACCAAGTCCCACGAGTGGATTCTCTTCGCCGATGACGGTACCGCCAAGGTGGGCCTCACCGACCATGCCCAGGACGCGCTGGGGGATCTGGTCTTTGTCAACCTACCCCAGGTGGGGGATACCCTCACCTGCGGCGAGGCGCTGGGGGATGTGGAGTCGGTGAAGGCCGTCTCCGACGTGTACAGCCCCGTCTCCGGTACGGTGAAGGCGGTCAACGAGGACCTGCTGGACGCCCCCGAGTCTATCAACGCCGACCCCTATGGCGCCTGGCTGGTGGAGGTGGAGGGCATCAGCGACCAGGAGGAGCTGCTGGACGCCGCCGCCTACGAGGCCCACTGCGCCCAGGAGAGCTGAGCCACCAGAGAGACAACGGAAAGGAGCTGATCCAAGGACATGGGAAGCTATCTGCCATCCACTGACGGAGAACGTCAGGCCATGCTGGAGTCCATCGGCTGCCGGAGCATAGACGACCTTTACGCCCAGGTGCCTCCGGAGATGCGGGTGGACCGCCTGGACCTGCCCGACGGAAAGAGCGAGCTGGAGGTCCGGCGTATCCTGGAGGATATGGCGGCCAAGAACACGGTCTTCCCCTCGGTGTTCCGTGGGGCGGGGGCCTACCGGCACTATATCCCCTCTATTGTCAAAAGCGTCACCAGCAAGGAGACCTTCCTCACCGCCTACACCCCCTATCAGGCCGAGCTCTCTCAGGGGGTGCTCCAGTCCATTTTTGAGTACCAGACCATGATCTGCACCCTCACCGGTATGGACGCCTCCAATGCGTCCATCTATGACGGCGCCTCCGCTGCCGCCGAGGCCGTGGCCATGTGCCGGGACCGGAAGCGGAGCACCGTCCTCCTCTCCGCCGCCATTCACCCCATGGTCCGCCGGACGGTGGAGACCTACTGCTTTGGAAACGGCATGGAGGTCAGGATTGTCCCCATGAAGAACGGCTTCACCGACGCCCATGCCCTCACTGGGCTTCTGGACGACACCGTGGCCTGCTTCTACCTCCAGCAGCCCAACTATTTCGGCCGCATTGAGTCGGCTAAGGAGCTGGGGGAGGCTGCCCACGCCGCCGGAGCCAAGTTCATCATGGGGGTCAACCCCATCGCCATGGCCGTGCTGAAGACCCCGGGGGAGTGCGGCGCCGACATCGCCGTGGGCGAGGGGCAGCCTCTGGGCATGCCCCTGAGCTTCGGCGGACCCTATCTGGGCTTTATGGCGGCCACCGCCGCCCTTACCCGGAAGCTCCCGGGCCGTATCGTGGGGGAGACCGCCGACCACGACGGCCGACGGGCCTATGTCCTCACCCTTCAGGCCAGGGAGCAGCACATCCGCCGGGAGAAGGCCTCCTCCAATGTCTGCTCCAACCAGGCTCTGTGCGCCATGACCGCCGCCGTCTATCTGGCCGCCATGGGTCCCCAGGGTCTGCGGCAGGCCGCCGAGAGCTGCATGGCCCACGCCCGGTACACCGCTGAGCGGGTGTGTGATGTGCCCGGCTTCGACATGGTCTACCCCGGCCCTTATTTCCACGAGTTTGTGACTACCTGCCCCTGCAAGCCGGAAAAGCTCCTGAACGGGCTGGCCAAGCGGGGTATTCTGGGTCCCCTCCCCCTGGAGGACGGCAACCTGCTGTGGTGTGCCACAGAGATGAACACCAAGGGCGAGATCGACGCCCTGGAACAGGCCATTCGGGAGGTGATATGAGTGGAACTGCTGTTTGAAAAGAGCCGAAAGGGGCGCCGGTGCGATCTGCTGCCCCCCCTGGATGTACCCCCCGCCCACCTGATGGCGGGGATGGAGCGGGAGCGCCCCCTGGATCTGCCGGAGCTCTCCGAGGTGGACCTGACCCGGCACTATTCCGCCCTGGAGCGGCGGGCCCACGGGGTCAATAACGGCTTTTATCCTCTGGGCTCCTGCACCATGAAGTACAATCCCAAGATCAATGAGGAAATGGCCGCCCTGCCTGGCTTTGCCGGGGTCCACCCCACCCAGGATGCCGACACCGCCCAGGGCTGTCTGGAGGTCCTCTATCTGGCCGAGGAGCTCCTGTGCGAGATCACCGGCATGGACGCCATGACCTTTCAGCCCGCCGCCGGCGCCCACGGGGAGTTTACCGCCCTGCTGATGGTGAAGAAGTACCACCTGGACCGGGGGGATACCGCCCGGACCAAGATCCTGGTACCCGATTCCGCCCACGGCACCAACCCGGCCTCTGCCGCCATGTGCGGGTTCACCGTGGTCAACGTGCCCTCCAACCCGGCCGGCGGAGTGGACCTGGAGGCCCTAAAGGCCGCTGCCGGTCCCGATACCGCCGCCCTCATGCTCACCAACCCCAACACCCTGGGCCTCTTTGACCCCAATATCCTGGAGATCACCCAAATCGTCCATGACGCCGGTGGGCTGTGCTACTACGACGGCGCCAACCTCAACGCCGTCATGGGGGTGGTCCGCCCGGGGGACATGGGCTTTGACCTGGTCCACCTGAACCTTCACAAGACCTTCTCTACCCCCCACGGCGGCGGCGGGCCTGGTTCCGGCCCTGTGGGCTGCAAAAAATTCCTCCGGGATTTTCTGCCTGCCTTCCACGTGGAGGAGGGGGCCGATGGACTGGAGTTCCGGGACCCAGCCAAGAGCGTTGGCAGCGTAAAGGAGTTTTATGGTAACTTCAGTGTAGTGGTGAAGGCCCTGGCCTATCTCCTCACCCTGGGGGCCGAGGGCATCCCCGAGGCCGCCAAGGGGGCGGTGCTCAACGCCAACTATCTGCGGGAAAAGCTGCGGGGGACCTACGACATCGCCTACGGAGACGGACCCTGCATGCACGAGTTCGTGCTCACCCTGTCGGGGCTCAAAAAGGAGACAGGGGTCTCGGCTATGGACGTGGCCAAGGCCCTGCTGGACCACGGCATCCACCCGCCCACCATGTACTTCCCCCTCATTGTGGAGGAGGCCCTCATGTTTGAGCCCACCGAGACCGAGTCCAGGGAGACCCTGGACCAGGCCGCGGAGGTGCTCAAGGGCATCCGCGCCCAGGCAGACGCCCAGCCGGAGGCTCTCCACGCCGCCCCCACCACCACCCCCATCGGACGGCCCGACGAGGTCAAGGCCGCCCGCCACCCGGTGCTGCGGTATACGCCGCCGGAGGACAGGGCATGAGCTGGGACCTCATCGTCATCGGCGGCGGCCCCGGTGGATACACCGCCGCCATCCGGGCCGCCCAGCTGGGCCTGCGCACCGCCCTGGTGGAGCGGGACGCTGTGGGCGGCACCTGTCTCAACCGGGGGTGTATCCCCACTAAGGCCCTCATTCACGCCGCCGAGCGATATGAGGAGATGAGCCAGTGCGGCGTCTTCGGCCTGCGGGCGGAGGGAGTCAGCTTTGACTACTCCGCCATGTGTGCCCGCCGGGACCAGGTGGTGGGGCAGCTGCGGGAGGGCGTGGAGCGGCTGCTCAAGGGCAACAAGGTGGACCGGATCACCGGCGCCGCCCACATCCTGGGACCCGGCAGGGTTCGGGTGGGGGAGGAGGTGCTGGAGGGGACAAATCTCCTCATCGCTGTGGGTTCCCGGCCCGCCCTGCCGCCGGTGCCGGGGCTGGACCTGCCCGGCGTCCTCACCAGCGACGACCTGCTCACGGGGACCGGCTTTTATCAGCGCCTTGTCATCATCGGCGGGGGCGTCATCGGCATGGAGTTTGCCGGACTCTATCGGGCCCTGGGGGCCGAGGTCACCGTGGTGGAGGCCCTGGACCGGGTGCTTCCCACCCTGGACCGGGAGCTCTCCCAGAGCCTGAGCATGCTCATGAAGAAAAAGGGTGTGAAGCTCTGCACCGGCGCGGTGGTGGAGCATGTGGAGCGGGGCCCGGATGGACTTTGCTGCACCTATACCGCAAAGGACAAGACTGAGACGGTGACCGCCGACGCCGTGCTGGTGGCCACCGGCCGCAGGGCCAATACCGACGGGCTGTGCGCTCCGGAGGTGGATCTGGGCCTGGAGCGGGGGGCCATCCCGGTGGACGGGCGTTTCCAGACCAGGGTCCCCGGCATCTATGCCATTGGGGATGTGGTGAAGGGCAGCATCCAGCTGGCCCACGCCGCCGCCGCCCAGGGCATCAACGCCGTGAGCCTACTGGCGGGGCGGGAGCCTCCCATGGACCTGAGCGTGGTCCCCTCCTGCGTGTATGTCCGGCCAGAGATGGCCTCCGTGGGGCGGACCGAGGCCGGGTGCAGGGAGGCGGGCATCCCCGTCAAAACGGCCAAGTACCTTACCGGGAGCAACAGCCGCAGCGTCATCACCGATGCCGGGCGGGGCTTTATCAAGGTGGTCTATCATGGAGAGACCGGTGTGGTGCTGGGGGCCCAACTCCTGTGTGAGCGGGCCACCGACCTGGTGGGGGCGTTCACCTCCGCCATCTCCCGGGGAGAGACCCTGGAGGATATGGCCCGGGTGATCCGCGCCCACCCAACCTTCGCCGAGGGGATCGGCGAGGCGGCGGAGGCCGGGTTGGGCCTGAGCATCCACCAGCTCAACCGATAAATTCCATATGGAAAGCGGTCCGCGGGGCGTTTAAAACGCTCCGCAGACCGCTTTTGTCAGCTCGGGGTAAAGAGACCGTCCACGGTGGTGCTCAGGGTCTTGGCCAGCCGGAAGGCGAGGGAAAGGGTGGGGTCATACTTGTTATTTTCAATGGCGTTGATGGTCTGACGGGAGACGCCGCAGGCTTTGGCCAGGGCGCCCTGGGAGAGTCCCAGCGCCTCCCGCCGCTCCTTGATCTGATTGTCCATCTTCAGCCCCCGTATCTGGAGCGATAATAGAGCAGGAAGACAAAGTACAAAGTGGCTATAGTGGTAAGCAGAGTATAGGGGTTGAGACCCTCATAGCCACGCACAAAGTTCAGGGCCACGCGGAGGACCAGATACCCCGCGATGCCGCCCAGGGTGGAGGCGCTGGCCTTCCAGACAACGAGCCGCCGCCGTTCGTCCCCCGGGCGGATGAGCGAGATCACCAGAGCGAGGTCCAGGGCGGTGAGCCCCACCAGGAGGAGCAGAAACAGATAGGGCGCGATATGGGTAAGGGCGGGCACGGACGAATCCCCCTTTCGTAATATGCGCTTAAACTGTAAAAAACTTTTTACACTGTAAGTGTAGCAAAAGCGGGGAAGAGTGTCAAGAACTTTTTACAGTTTGATGGGTACGTCTTTGCAAAAGGCGGGAACCGTGGTACACTCAACGAGAGAAAGTCGGTAATGGGAGGAGTGTGGAGCATATGGCGGAGAAGGGGCGGTTTGCCCCCAGTCCCAGTGGGCGGATGCATCTGGGAAATCTGTTTTCCTTTCTTGTGGCCTGGCTGGATGCCCGGTCGGCAGGGGGAAGGATGGTCCTGCGGATGGAGGACCTGGACCCGGACCGCACCGGAGAACCCTGGACCAGCCATATTGTGGAGGACCTGAGGTGGTTGGGCCTGGACTGGGAGGAGGGCTACGGCGTGGGGGGACCGGATGGGCCCTATGCCCAGCGGGAGCGTACCGCCTTCTATGACGCCGCCTTTCAAAGGCTTCAGGCCGCGGGAGTGGTCTACCCCTGCTGGTGTAGCCGGGCCCAGCGGCTGGCCGCCTCGGCCCCACATTTGGGGGAGGAGCGGGATTTGGGACACTGCCCCTGCCGGGACCTATCCCAGGTGGAGCGGGAGGACAGGGCCATGGTGCGGGCGCCGGCCTGGAAAGCGGCCCTCCCCCATGAGAGGGTCCGGTTCCGGGATCTGGTGCAGGGGGAACAGGTCTTTGACCTGGCCCGAGACTGCGGCGATTTTGTCATTCGCCGGGCCGATGGGGTGTACGGCTACCAGCTGGCAGTGACGGTGGACGACGCCCTGATGGGGATCACCCGGGTGGTGCGGGGCAGGGATCTGCTGGACTCTGCCGCCCGTCAGATCTGGCTCATGGGGCAGCTGGGATACCGCCCGCCGGTCTACGCCCATGTGCCGCTGCTGCTCTCGCCGGATGGCCGCCGTCTCTCCAAGCGGGAGCGGGATCTGGATCTGGGGGTGCTGCGCCAATCTCATCGCCCCGAGGAGCTCTTGGGCGCTTTGGCTTGGCTGGCTGGACTGCGAAAGGAGCCGGCTCCAGTCACAGCGGAGGCGCTGGCCCGGGACTTCTCCTGGAACCGGGTAACCCAGGCAGATCTGATCCTCCAAGCAGGGGCCCTTGCCAAATAGGGGCCGCCCCAGTTGACAAATTCCCTCGACTGTGGTAGAATCCCTTGCAATTAAAGATGATAGAGGCGCAACGCCCATCAGTACCCCCGCTGAGGCCCACGGAGGCCGGTGATCCGGGGGGAAAGGGAGCTTTGCCGAAATGGGCTGTCCGCCGTGGGACAGCCTGTTGGGCGTCGGGAGAAGATCCCGCCGACTGTCACATTGCGTGGAGTGCTATCGTCCTTTTTCATACTTTTTGATGAGAAACGACTGCTGGCCATCTGCCGCTGTCGTTTTTTGTTTTGGAATGGAAAGAAAGGAAGGATTATGAATGAAACGGATCTCTTGTCTCTTGCTTGCCGCTCTGACGGCCTTCTCCCTGACCGCCTGCGGCGGCGGCTCCACCGAGTCCACACCCCCTGAAACAAGTCCCGCCGAGACGACTCCTGCCGCGACTACCCCCGCCGAGACCACCCCGGCTGTCAGCGTGCCCCCGGTGGAGGATCTCACCGGTGTGGACACCTCCGCCATCCCCGGCGTGGAGGACGGTGTGCTCACGGTGGGCATGGAGTGCGCCTACGCCCCCTACAACTGGACACAGATGGATGACTCCAATGGCGCCGTGCCCATTGTCAATAACCCCGGCTCCTATGCCAATGGTTATGACGTGATGATGGCGCAGCGCATCTGCGACGCCTATGGCTGGGAGCTGGAGGTCATGGCTCTGGAGTGGGGGGGACTGACCCCCGCCCTGCAGAGCGGCACCATCGACGTGGCCATCGCCGGCAAGTCCATGACCGCCGAGCGCATGGCTGAGGTGGATATGGCCGGGCCCTACTACTACGCCACCATCGTGTGTGTCACCACCAAGGACAGCGCGTATGCCTCCGCCACCTCCATTGCCGATCTGGCCGGCGGCCTGTGCACCTCTCAGTCGGGCACCATCTGGTATGACACCTGTCTGCCCCAGATCCCCGACGCCCAGATCCAGGCCCCCGCTGACACCGCCCCCGCCATGATCATGGCCCTGCAGAGCGGTACCGTGGACTTCATCTGCACCGACCTGCCCACCGCCAGCGGCGCCGTGGCAAAAGACGACAACCTGGTGATTCTGAACTTCTCCGGCACCGACGGCGACTTCCAGTTTGCCACCGAGGAGGAGCGGGCTGAGAACGTGAACATCGGCATGTCTGTCCAGAAGGGCAATACCCAGCTGCTGGACGCCATGAACACCGTACTCTCCGCCTTGAATGGTGACCAGTTCAATGCCCTCATGGACCAGGCCATCGCCGTCCAGCCCGAGATCTGATCCCACACGCGGCTCCACGCTCCACCCGCCCAAAAGGTGGGTGGGGCGTGCTGTCTCTGAAAGGAATGTGAGCGTTTCATGGACAAATTCATTGAGCTGGGCCAGGATATGGTGACTCTCTGGGTCAATTATTGGCCCAGATACCTCGTGGGTATCCGCAGCACCCTGCTCCTGGCCATCTCCGCCACCATCATCGGCTGTCTGATCGGCCTGGTGTGCGGCATCCTCAACACCATCCCCTATTCCCCCAGGGACCCTGCTCCCAAGCGCATCCTCCTCAAGCTCATCCGGGCGGTGGTGCGCATCTATGTAGAGGTCTTCCGAGGCACTCCCATGATGCTCCAGGCGGTGTTTATTTTCTATGGCCTGCCCTATTTCACCGACCAGAAAATTATGTTCCGGGGCACCAGCGGCATGTGGCTGGCCGCCATCATCATCGTGTCCATCAACACCGGCGCCTATATGGCGGAATCGGTGCGGGGCGGCATCATCTCCATCGACCCGGGCCAGACCGAGGGGGCCAAGGCCATCGGCATGAACCATGTGCAGACCATGACCAGCATCATTCTGCCTCAGGCCCTGCGCAACATCATGCCCCAGATCGGCAACAATTTCATCATCAATATCAAGGATACCTCGGTGATGTTTATCATCGGCTTTATTGAGTTCTTCGGCCAGCACCGGAACATTGTGGGCAACAACAACATGTTTTTCCAGTCGGCCGCCATTGAGATGATCGGCTATCTGTGCATGACCCTCATCGCCTCCCTTCTCCTGCGGTGGGTGGAACGGCGTATGGACGGCAGCGACAGCTACGAGCTGGTGCAGGCAGACCAGTTGACCATGGCCGCCGGGACCTACAGCCACCCGAACCGGGGGACGCCCTTTGACGAGCACAGCAAGGAGTACCAGGACCGGGTCAGTGAGGGCCTGAAGCAGCGCAACGGCAGCACGAGAGGAGAGCGGTGAGATGAGCGAGGTGATTTTACAGGTCAGACACCTGTCCAAGGCCTTTGGGAAAAACCAGGTCCTGCGGGACATTGACTTCACCGTGTCCAAGGGGGATGTCATCTCTATCATCGGGGCGTCCGGATCGGGAAAGTCCACCCTCCTCCGGTGCATCAATCTTCTGGAGACGCCCACGTCGGGAGAGATCCTCTTCCATGGCAAAGACGTGGCCGGCCGGGGGGTGAATCCCTGCGGCTACCGGTCCCGAGTGGGCATGGTCTTCCAGTCCTTCAATCTTTTCAACAACATGACGGTGCTGGAAAACTGCATGGTGGGCCAGCTTAAGGTGCTCAAACGGGACAGGGAGAGCGCCCGGAAAAATGCTATGAAGTATCTCGAGCAGGTGGGGATGGCCCCCTATATCAATGCCAAGCCCCGGCAGATTTCCGGCGGTCAGAAGCAGCGGGTGGCCATCGCCCGTGCCCTGGCTATGGAGCCGGAGGTCCTCCTCTTCGACGAGCCCACCTCTGCCCTGGACCCGGAGATGGTGGGGGAGGTCCTCTCTGTTATGCGGGACCTGGCGCAGGGCGGCATGACCATGCTGGTGGTCACCCATGAGATGGCCTTTGCCCGGGATGTGAGCAGCCGGGTGGTCTACATGTCGGAGGGGGTCATCTGTGAGGAGGGAACGCCTCAGGAGATCTTCCAGGCCCCCAAGCAGCAGAGGACCCGGGACTTTTTGGCCCGTTTCCGGCAGGATTGAGGGGAAAGAGGACCGATTTTTCTTGACTTTTCCGCCGCTGCCGCATATACTGGGTAGGTCAAAGGCTGGGAAGGGAAGGAGTACGTCTGTTTCCAGGTTCAGAGAGGAGCCGCTGTGGTGCGAGGCTCCCCGGTGCAGACGGAATGTGGTCCCGGAGCCCCGCGGCCCAATGGATGATGCGATGTCCTGGTAAGCCGCGGCGCGCGTCCGCGTTATGGACGAAAAAAGTGCGGGTGCCAAGGCGCCCGAATTCAGGTGGTACCGCGGAGCCATCCGCCCTGAAGCCAGAAGGCTTCAGGGCGTTTTTCGTATCTGGAACGGAAAGGTGGTAGAGAGGGAATGGCCCGATTTGAGGTCAAGATGACAGGGGCGACATTTCAATCATGTACCGAACAGTATATTTTGTTTCGGCGCGCCCGGGAAGTGGCCGGAACCGGATTCAAAATCGTGGTTCTGATTGAGGCGGTGGCGGCCGTGTCGGCGGTCCTGCTTGCGGTATCCCAGCAGGAGGCTCCCCTCACAAGGATTCTCTTCTTCCTGGCGGCGGTATTCCTGGCATGGCGGGTTGTGAGCAAGGTCCAGGGTCGGGATACACGAAGCTATATCCAGAGGGCCAGGGCACAAAAGATCTCCCCCGAGGATGGGGCAAAGGAACTCGTGGTATCCTTTGATGAGGAGGGCTGCACGCTGGGGACGGCGGGCGGTACTCTGCCCGGCCAGGATGTGGAGGAGCGGAAGCTCTTCTCCTATGACCAGGTGAGTGGGCTCTTCCGCTCCGAGTCCTATTTTCTGGCCGCCTGCGACAAGGCCTCCAGTATCTGTTTCCCCTTGGCGGGGCTGACCGGCGGGACCCCGGAGGAGCTGACGGCCTTTCTGGAGGAGCGGTGCCAACGGAAGGCGGTCTTCTACCCCCTGGAGACGGAGAAATTTCAGACTTTTCTAGGATAAAAACTGGGAAATAATAAGATATGGGATGTGAAATACCGATGAACAAGGAATTGCCGAAGGTTTATGAGCCCCAGGAGGCGGAGGGGCGTATTTACAAGATGTGGGAGGAGCACGGCTGCTTTGCCGGCCACCGGGACCCGGACAAGAAGCCCTTCACCATCGTCATGCCGCCCCCCAACGTGACAGGCCAGCTTCATATGGGCCATGCCATGGATTCCACCCTCCAGGACATCCTCATCCGCTTTAAGCGGATGCAGGGCTATGCCGCGCTGTGGGTGCCCGGCACCGACCACGCCGGTATCGCCACCCAGATCAAGGTGGAGGAGGAGCTCCGGAAGAACGAGGGCCTCACCCGCTATGACCTGGGCCGGGAAAAATTCCTGGAGCGGGTCTGGGACTGGAAGAACAAGTATGGCAACCGCATTGTGGAGCAGCAGAAGAAGCTGGGTGCCTCCTGTGACTGGGACCGCTCCCGGTTCACCATGGATGAGGGCCTCTCCAAGGCGGTGCGCCATGTCTTCGTCTCCCTCTACAAGAAGGGCCTCATCTATAAGGGGAGCCGCATCATCAACTGGTGCCACCACTGTGTCACCGCCCTCTCCGACGCCGAGGTGGAGTACCAGGACAAGCCCGGCTCCTTCTGGCACATCCGCTATCCCATCCAGGGGGAGGAGGGCCGGTACGTCATCGTGGCCACCACACGGCCCGAGACCATGCTGGGCGACACCGGTGTGGCCGTCCACCCCGACGACGAGCGGTACAAGGACATCGTGGGCAAGAAGTGCATCCTGCCCCTGGTGGGCCGGGAGATGCCCATCGTGGCTGACGCCTACGTGGACATGGAGTTCGGCACCGGCTGTGTGAAGATGACCCCCGCCCACGACCCCAACGACTTCGAGGTGGGCCTGCGCCAGAATCTGGAGACCATCCGGGTGCTGGACGACAACGGCCGCATTGTGGAGGGCTATGGCAAGTACTCCGGCATGGACCGCTATGAGGCCCGGAAGGCCATTGTTGCCGACCTGGAGGCGGGTGGCTATCTGGTGAAGGTGGAGCCCCACCAGCACAATGTGGGCACCTGCTACCGCTGCCACAGCGACGTGGAGCCCCTCATCTCGGCCCAGTGGTTCGTCAAGATGGCCCCCCTGGCCGAGGAGGCCCTGCGGGTGGTCAACGACGGAGAGGTGAAGTTCGTCCCCGACCGCTTCTCCAAGACCTACACCAACTGGATGGAGAACGTCCACGACTGGTGCATCTCCCGGCAGCTCTGGTGGGGCCACCAGATCCCCGCCTGGACCTGCCAGGACTGCGGCCACATCACCGTCAGCGAGAGCGACCCCACCGAATGTGAGCACTGCCACTCCCACAACATCGTCCAGGAGGAGGATGTGCTGGACACCTGGTTCTCCTCCGCCCTCTGGCCCTTCTCCACCCTGGGCTGGCCCGAGGAGACCGAGGACTACAAGTATTTCTATCCCACCGACGTGCTGGTCACCGGCTACGACATCATCTTCTTCTGGGTGGCCCGCATGATCTTCTCCGGCTGTGAGCATACCGGCAAGCCCCCCTTCCACACCGTGTTCATCCACGGTCTGGTGCGGGACGACAAGGGCCGCAAGATGTCCAAGTCCCTGGGCAACGGCATTGATCCCCTGGAGATGGCCAACCAGTACGGCGCCGACGCCCTGCGCTTCAACCTGGTGACCGGCAACTCCCCCGGAAACGATATGCGCTTCTACACCGAGCGGTGCGAGGCC
>DXCX01000058.1 GCA_019115785.1 Candidatus Intestinimonas merdavium
CTGTGAAAAAAATAACTAAACTTTCCAGTCTTTATTGCGAACTGAGGGATTTCACGCTATACTATTGCTGATTCAGTAAAACGCTGCGAACACTGTGTGAAAGGTGGATTTGGAACATGCGAGGAGTTTATACGTCGATTACGGAGATTCGGCGCAATATCTTCACGGAGATCGCCCGTATGGCTTACGGCGATGGAGACTATGCCAAGGAGATCGAGGAGCTGCCCTTCAAGATCCTGCCCGGCGAGCGCGCCCAGTACCGGGACAGCATCTTCCTGGAGCGGGCTATCGTGGGCGAGCGCCTGCGTCTGGCCATGGGTCTCCCGGTGCGTACCGCCGCCGAGTCGGCCCCCATTTCCAAGGGCATCGAGGAGTGCACCAAGCCTGAGACCTACTATGAGCCTCCCCTCATCAACATCATCAAGTTTGCCTGCCACGCCTGCCCCGAGAAGCGCGTGGTATCGACCGAGGCCTGCCAGGGCTGCCTGGGCCATCCCTGCACCGTGGTGTGCCCCAAGGACGCCATCCATATCGAAAATGGCCGGTCCGTCATCGACCAGGAAAAGTGCATCAAGTGCGGCCGCTGTGTGTCCGCCTGCCCCTATAACGCCATCGTCAAGCAGGAGCGCCCCTGTATGGCGGCCTGCGGCGTCAACGCCATCGGCTCCGACGAGTACGGCCGTGCCGAGATCAACTATGATAAGTGCGTGTCCTGCGGCATGTGTCTGGTGAACTGCCCCTTCGGCGCCATTGCCGACAAGAGCCAGATCTTCCAGCTCATTCAGGCCATGAAGAGCGGCGAGCATGTCTATGCCGCCGTGGCTCCTGCCTTCGTGGACCAGTTCGGCCCCAAGGTCAGCCCCGAGAAGCTCCGCGCCGCCATGAAGCAGCTGGGCTTCACCGACGTGCTGGAAGTGGCCGTGGGCGCCGACCTGTGCGCCGCTGAGGAGGCCCGGGACTTTGTGGAAGAGGTGCCCGAGAAGCTGCCCTTCATGGGTACTTCCTGCTGCCCCGCCTGGTCCGTCATGGCGAAGAAGCAGTTCCCCGAGTACGCCCATTGCATCTCCATGGCCCTGACCCCCATGGTGCTCACCGGCCGTCTCATCAAGATGAACCACCCCAACGCCAAGATCGCCTTCATCGGTCCCTGCGCCGCCAAGAAGCTTGAGGCCATGCGCAAGAGCGTCCGCAGCGAGGTGGACTTCGTGCTCACCTTTGAGGAGATGACCGGCATCTTTGACGCCAAGCATGTGGATCTTGCCACCATCGAAGAGGACCCCAACGGCGTCAACGACGCATCTACCGATGGGCGGAACTTTGCCGTCTCCGGGGGAGTGGCCCAGGCGGTGGTCAACGTCATCAAGGACCGCTACCCCGACAAGGAGGTCAAGGTCACCCGGGCCGAGGGCCTCCGGGAGTGCCGGAAGATGATCCAGGACGCGGTGGCGGGCAAGTACCCCGGCTACCTGCTGGAGGGCATGGCCTGCCCCGGCGGCTGCGTGGCCGGTGCCGGCACCATGCAGCCCATCAAGAAGTCCCAGGCCATGGTGGGCATCTACGCCAAGCAGGCCGGACACAAGATCGCCAGTCAGACTGAGCATATCAAGGAGCTGGACAAGCTGGTGGACTGACGGTTTTTCCGTGTGCGCAAGCGGCGGACACCAGCCCCAGGGGGGGCGGGTGTCCGCCGTTTTCAGTTCACGAGACATATTGCCTGCATGGCGCTTTCGATGTTTTTGTGGTATTATGGGAAAAGCGTAAATTTCTTCAGGAGGAGGGAGCGGATATGGCCATCCGGGAGGACAGGCGTCCCACGCTGGCGTCCTGGCCCAGGCGCATCTACAGCTGGAACGAGGTGCCGGCCCGGTTCCGGCAGTCCCTGGAAAAGTGGCGGGAGGAGGGTCTGCCCCCGGGGAACGTGACCTATATCCCAAAAGTCCATCAGTACAAGCGGGGACTGGAATATGTGACGGCCTGGCTGGGGGAGGAGGTGCTGCTCCTCTCCGGGGGCGAGGAGGGGGTGACCGCCGTCCTCATCCGGCCCGGCGACACGGCCCGGATGACCTACACCATCCAGCTCCTCAAGTGCGGGGTGGAGGTGCTGCTGGAGGGACGGACCGAGCCGGTGTCTTTTCAGTACAACCGGACCAAGGAGGACCAGCTCTTTCCCGTTTTGAACCTGCTGCTGGGCAACGAGCCGGACCGCCGTCCCCGGACGAGCCACCCCGCTGACCCCGCCCTGGACCGGCTCCAGTCGGACAGCTATGCCATGTACAACGACGCCAAGCTCTGCTACCGCTTTGGCGAGCCCATCCGGGAGAGCCTGTGGCTGCCGGGGCGAGGCTACGGCCTTCAGGCCTTTCGGAAGCAAAAGCCGGAGTACTTCTTTGCCAAGATGGACCGGGGGATGGTGGTCCTCCTCACCGACTTTTACGCCCGTCGGACAGTCTACCTCCCCTGGGAGGGGCTGGCGGGAGCAGCGGTGGAGGAGGCCGCCTTTCCCGGCCCCGGCCCCCGGCGGCGGCCCGCCCTGGTGCTGAAGACCGGGGTGGGAGAGCCGGTGGCCGTTCCCCTGCTGCCCGAGCAGCTGGGGGCGGCGGAGGCCTTTGCTGCCAGACTGAAGCCGTAAAAAGCGCCAGAGGACCGGTGTGGTCCTCTGGCGCTGGAAGGGCTCTAAAGGATGAAATCCTCGTCCCGCAGCCGGGAAAAGTCGGGGGCGCTGGGCCGGGGAGGGACCCGCTTGAGGGGGTCGTACCGGAAGGAGCGGCAGTGGTCGGCGGCGGGCATGACCCCCTTTTTGAGGCACATAACGGAGTCCTCATCCAGGGGAGCGCAGCGGGTGCAGTAGGCGCACCGGGGTTCAATCTTCTTTTCAAACAGCATGGCAAGGGCTCCCCTCTCATCAATGGGGCCGGTTCGGTCCTCTAAAAAAGTATTATATCACGCCTTTCCGCCTTTTTCTACTGGTTTTTCCCACGGCGGCGGCAGCGGCCAGGAAGAAGAGGAGCCACATGCCCCAGGCGGCAGCCAGGGAGATGGTAAGGGCGCTGGAGAAATCCACCCCAGCGATGCCCTCCACCTGCTCGGCCAGGTAGGCGGATACCGGCTCGGACAGAGGGAAGACGCGGAGCAGGGCGGCGGTGAAGAGGGCGGAGAGGCCGCCGTGGAGGAGCTTGCCGCCAATGTAGGTCTTGACGGACAGGCCGCTCCCCCCCAGAAAGGAGAGGACCTGACAGTGGACGGACAGACCCGCCCATCCCAGGAGAAAGGCGGCCATAGAGAGTCTGCCCGACATGGTGCCCGCCCCGGTGAGGGTCCACACCCCGCTGGTGAGCTCGATGAGTCCGGTGAGGAGGCGCTCGGCCCACCGGGTGGAAAAGCCCAGAGGGGAGAAGAGGGTCCCCAGCACCCCGGCCAGGCCGGGGAGGACGCCGGAGAGGAAGAGCAGCTTGATGACCACCGTGAAAAAGACCACGAAGGCGCAGATGTTCAGGGTGGAGAGGAAGGAATTTTTGATGGCGCCGGTGAAGGCTGTGGTAAAGCGTTCAGCCTGGAACGTGGGGGCGGCCCGGCCCTCCCGCCGGCCCTCCTCCCCCCGGTAGAAGCGGAAGAGAAGCCCCACGCACACCGAGGCGGCGGCATGGGCCAGGTAGAGGAGGACCCCCACCCTGCTGCTGGCGAAGACCCCAGCCCCCACCACCCCCAGGATAAAGGCGGGGCCGGAGTTGTTGCAGAAGGCCAAAAGGCGCTCGGCCTCCGTTTTGGTGCACATGCCCTTCTGGTAGAGGGACAGGGCGGTGCGGGCCCCCACGGGGTAGCCCCCCACGAAGCCCAGGACGAAGGCGGAGGCGCAGGCGCCGGGGACCCGGAAGAGGGGACGCATGAGCCCCTCCAGGGCCCGGCCGATGTAGCCGGCCAGCCCCAGATCCACCACCAGGGCAGAGAGGACGAAGAAGGGGAAGAGAGAGGGCAAAATCACATTGTAGCACAGCCGCAGCCCCTCCCGGGCGGCCTCCATGGCCTCCTGGGGCCAGAACATGAGGGCCAGGGTGGCGCACAGCAGGCCCAGCCCCAGACACAGATCCCGCACCCCCTGGCGGGAGAGCAGCTTGGACATGACGATCACCTCCGCAGAGGAGAGTCTATGCCTGGCGGGGGCTGTCCTATGCGGGAGAAGGAGGAAGAAGGTCTATGACGGAGGAACTGAGGCGGGTGGAGACCCCCCTGGGACCCATAGAGTACTATCTGACGGTGAAGCCCGTCAAAAACATCAACCTGCGCATCCGGAGCGACGGGGCGGCGGCGGTGTCGGTGCCCCGTCAGGTATCCAGGACGGCGGCGGACAGCTTTGTCCGGGATCACGCCGACTGGGTACTGGCCCACCAGAGCCGGCGGGCGGCGGCCCCGCCTCCCCTGGCGGCGCCGGACAAGAGGGCGGCCCTCCCAGTACTGACCGCCGCCCTGGAGCGGATGTACCCACTGGTGGCCCCCCTGGGGGTGAAAAAGCCGGTCCTCAAGGTCCGGTTCATGACCAGCCGGTGGGGGAGCTGCCACTGGGCCAAGGGGGTGGTCACCCTGAACACCGCCCTGGCGGCGGTGGAGGAGGGACTGCGGGACTATGTGGCCCTCCACGAGCTGGTCCACTTCCTCCACCCCAACCACGGGCCGGGGTTTTATGCCACCATGGATTCCCTCATGCCCGGCTGGCAGGAGCGGCGGCGGACTCTAAAGGCCCATACTCTGACTCGTCCCTCTTGAAAGGCCGAAGGCCCCCTATTTTGCCTGGGACAGGCAAGGTAGGGGGCCTTTTCTCATACACATAGCCTCAAAGGGGGAGGCGTCATGGAGAAAAAGGGACGCAGGGAGAGCCTGCTGGAAAAGACGGCGGAGGTCTTCGACCTGCCGGGGGACGTGGTGGCGGGGCTGCCCAGGGTGGAGCTGTTGGGGGATCACCAGCTCCGGATGGAAAACCACCGGGGCATCCTGGCCTACGGCACCGACGAGATCCATATCAGCGGGGGCAAGCTCATCGTGCGGGTCCGGGGGAGCGGCCTCACCCTGCGGGCCATGAACGCCTCAGAGCTTCTCATCACCGGGGAGATCGCCGGGGTGGACCTGACCTAGGACGGGGGGACGGACATGCAGTTTATCGTCAATTTTCTGCGGGGCAGCGTGAGTTTCACCGTCACCGGCGCCTTCCCCGAGCGCTTCCTCAATCTCTGTGCCCAGAATGGAGTGGGCTTCTGGGGCCTCACCTGGCTGGACGCACACACCCTGTCCCTGCGGGTGGCCCGGCGGGACGCCCGGCGGGTGCGGACTCTGGCGGAAAAGGCCCAGTGTGAGGCCAGGGCGGAGGGGGGGCAGGGGATGCCCTACTTCCTGGCGGGATTCCGGAGGCGGTATGCCCTTCTCATCGGTCTGGCCCTCGCTCTGGGGGCGGTGTGCCTCCTCTCCCGGTTCATTCTGACTGTGGAGGTGTCGGGCAATGAGAGCGTGCCCTCTGCCGTCATCCTGGCAGAGCTCTCCCGGCAGGGGGTCCGCCCCGGGGCCTATGGGCCAGGGCTGGACCTCAGGCGGATCAGTCAGGAGGCCCTGGGGCGCATCGAGGGACTGTCCTGGATGTCGGTCAATCTACACGGCACCCGGGCGGAGGTACTGGTCCGGGAGCGGGAGGCGCCGCCGGAGCTCCGGGACGAGAGCACCCCAGCCCATGTGGTGGCCGCCGCAGACGGTATCTTGGAGGAGGTGGAGGTGCTGGAGGGCCAGGCCCTCTTTCAGGAGGGCCAGGCGGTGCTGGCGGGAGAGATCGTCATCAGTGGGGCAGTGGACCTGAAGGAGCCCATGTACGCCACAGTGGATGCCGGACAGCGGCTGGTCCACGCCCGGGGGACCCTGTGGGCCTCCACCTACCGTACCCTGCAAGCCTGCATCCCTCTGGAGGCTCAGATCAAGGTCTACACAGGGGCGGAGGAAGAGACATGGTCCCTCACCGTTCTTGGCCATACGTTGAATTTTTTTGGAAAGGGTAGTATTTCCACAGCGGGATATGATAAAATGACTACGACCCACATCCTCACCCTTCCCGGCGGCCGGGAGATGCCCCTGGCCCTGGTGAAGACGGAGTACCGGGCCTATGAGACGACTACAGCCGCCATCCAGACCGACGCCGCCCAGGCGATGCTGGAGGAGCGGCTGCTGGAGCGCCTGGAGGAGATCATCGGGGCGGAGGGCAGTGTGCTCTCCACCACCTTCTCCGTGCGGGAGAACAGCGGCCTGCTCACCGTGACCTTAAAGGCCCAGTGCCGGGAGCAGATCGGCCGCGAGGTGACCTTTGCCGGCCAGGTGGGGGAGATCATCCCGGGGACCCAGTCGGGGTAGACATCCCGGGGACGTACAAGGAGCGAAGGAATTTGATCGAACAGACCATCAGTGTGGAGCGTCTGGAGGAGGCCGCGGCCCTCTTCGGCTCCTTTGACGAGAATATCCGTATCATTGAGCGGGAGCTGGGCGTGTCGGTGGTGAACCGGGACGGCAGCCTGAAGGTATCCGGGGAGGCCGAGGCGGTGATGTACGCCGTCAAGGCCATCCAGGGACTGTTGGAGCTCTCCGGCCGGGGGGAGCCCATCCACGAGCAGAATGTGCGCTATGTCCTTCAGCTGGTGAAGGCCGGACAGGAGGACAAGATCGGCCAGATGGCCCGGGATGTGCTGTGCGTCACCGCCAAGGGTAAGCCCATCAAACCCAAGACCCTGGGCCAGAAGCGGTATGTGGACGCCATCAAACAGAACACCATTACACTGGGCATCGGCCCGGCGGGCACCGGCAAGACCTATCTGGCGGTGGCCGCCGCGGTGGCGGCCTTCCGGGCAGGGCAGGTCAACCGTATCATCCTCACCCGGCCCGCTGTGGAGGCCGGGGAGCGGCTGGGCTTTCTGCCCGGCGACCTACAGAGCAAGGTGGACCCCTATCTGCGTCCCCTCTACGACGCCCTCTTCGACATGCTGGGGGCGGAGACCTATAACAAGTACCTGGAGCGTGGGAACATCGAGGTGGCCCCTCTGGCCTATATGCGGGGCCGCACCCTGGACGACTCCTTCATCATCCTGGACGAGGCCCAGAATACCTCCCGGGAGCAGATGAAAATGTTCCTCACCCGCATGGGCTTTGGGTCCAAAATCGTCATTACCGGAGACGTCACCCAGATCGACCTGCCCGCCGACAAGGTGAGCGGTCTCCGGGAGGCCATGCGGGTGCTCAATGGGGTGGAGGACATCGCCATTTGTAAGCTCAGCGGGGCCGACGTGGTCCGCCATGTCATCGTTCAGCGGATCATCAAGGCCTATGAAGAGGATGAGCACCGACGCAAGTCCGAGGAGGGCAAGCGGAAATGACCGCCAAAGAGAGGAGAGAAGGCCTGTGAGCACGGAGCACAGCATCATCATTGAATCGGAGCTGGAGGAGGACACCGCCCCTTGGGAGGACCTGCTCAGCAAGGTCATCCCGGCGGCCCTGGAGGCCGAGGGGGTGGCCGTTCCCTGTGAGGTGGACGTGCTCCTCACCGACGATACGGGCATCCACCAGATCAATCTGGAGCAGCGGGGGGTGGACAGGCCCACCGACGTGCTCAGCTTTCCCATGTTTGAGTTCATCCCCGGTCAGCCGCCCACGGACGATGCCGACGCCGACCCGGAGACCGGCCTGGTGCCCCTGGGGGACATGGTGCTCTCCCTGGAGCGGGCCAGGGCCCAGGGGGAGGAGTACGGCCACAGTGCGAAGCGGGAGGTGGCCTATCTGGTCGTCCACTCGGTGCTCCACCTGCTGGGCTACGACCATATGGACGACGGCCCCGAAAAGGTCCGGATGCGGGCGCGGGAGGAGGCCATTCTGGCAGAGCTGGGTATTGGCCGGGAATCCATGGAATGAAAGGGAATCAAAATGCTCAAGAAAGTTGAGGATCACCTATGGAAATCAAGAAATCTGGCATGATCTCCATTGTGGGCCGGCCCAATGTGGGCAAGTCCACCCTCACCAACGCCCTGGTGGGGGAGAAGATCGCCATCGTCACCAACAAGCCCCAGACCACCCGGAACCGCATCTGTGCCATTGTGAACCGGGGAGCGTGCCAGTATGTGTTTATGGACACCCCCGGCCTCCACAAGGCCAGGACCCGGCTGGGGGAGTATATGGTGGGGGTGGTCAAGGAGAGCGTGGCCGATGTGGACGCAGTGCTCCTGCTGGTGGAACCCATCCCCAACGTGGGGGCCCCCGAGGCCGAGCTCATCGGGCGCATCCAGGCCCTGGGAGTGCCCGCCGTGCTGGTCATCAACAAGATCGACACGGTGGAAAAGGAGAAGCTCTTGGCCGTCATGCAGACCTACCAGGCCGCCCACGACTTCCAGGCCATCCTCCCCATCTCGGCCAGGACCGGGGAGGGGGTGGAGGAGCTGCTGGACCTGCTTGCGGCCTACCTGCCCGAGGGGCCCCAGCTCTTTCCGGAGGACATGGTGACGGACCAGCCGGAGCGGCAGGTGTGCGCCGAGATCATCCGGGAGAAGCTTCTTCTGTGCCTGGACAAGGAGATTCCTCACGGTACGGCGGTGGAGCTGACCAAATTCTCTGAGCGCATCGACAGCGGCATCATAGACATCGACGCCACCATTTTTTGTGAGAAGGCCAGCCACAAGGGCATCATCATCGGCAAGAACGGCGCCATGCTGAAAAAGATTTCCTCTCTGGCCCGGAAGGACATCGAGGTATTCATGGGGGCCAAGGTCTACCTGGAGACCTGGGTCAAGGTGAAAGAAAACTGGCGGGATAACTTGAATTTTATCCACGATGTGGGTTACCGGTGTGACAATTAGTTGAAAAACGTCCCGCCTGTCGCAGCAATCCTGACGCACAGGTGGGCGGCATCACATAGTATTTTTAAGGGTCTTGGAGCAATCCGAGGCCCTTTTTTCGTACCCTTGAAACCCATTCAAGCCTGTTCCCAAGGCTCGTCACGACCTCTGGAACGAGGTTTCCGAGGCGAAAATCCTGCTCCGGTGTACGTGCCTATTTTGCCGCTAAATGTGCGGAAAACGGCAGTGTTTGTGCCGGAAT
>DXCX01000059.1 GCA_019115785.1 Candidatus Intestinimonas merdavium
GGCCTCCTCCATGCGGCAGCAGATCGCTATGTTCCACCTGAGCGAGTCAGAAAATTCTGCTCCCACGGATTACGGTCAGGCATCCGTCTACAGCGGCGCGGGTTCGTTTGAAGGGGAGGCCCAGAAGTACTGATACCCCAGGGGCACGGCAGCCCGCCTCTCAAGAGAGGACACACAACAAAGCGCCCGGCACACTACAGAGGACGGTGTGCCGGGCGCTTTCCATTGCTTCAAATGCTCATGCGTGCTCAGACGGTATAGAGACTGGATTGCTGATAGGGGTCTCAACTAGGAAGAACGTAAAGAGCCCGGTGGATAGCTCTGTACCGCTCTCATTGGTAATGATCAGACGATAGACGCACAGCTTGTTGCCGATCTTTTCCGGGACCGCCCTGCAAAAGATTTTCTGATCGCAGTTCCCTTTGGCAGGGCGGAGGAAGTTCAGGGTGTAACTGGCTGTGACACAGGGACGTTTGGTGGCGGCGTAGACGCCCCAGCCACCTACAGTATCGGCCAGGGTAGTCAGACAGCCGCCATGGACAATGCCGTAAGGATTGAGGCTGTCTGGGCGAATGGTAAGCTCCCCTGTGGCGCTGCCATCGTCAAAAAGGGCAGTGATCTTGATATGGTTGTAGAGGGCGAAGGGGTCATGGCAGAGCAAAAGACCCTCCGGAATCGGAATGGGTTTACTGCAGGAATCCATTCAAAATTCTCTCCTCTGCTTCCTCCTCGGTGAGACCGAGGGTCATAAGCTTCAAGATCTGGTCGCCGGCGATGCGGCCGATGGCGGCCTCGTGGATGAGCTGGGCGTCGGGATGCTCGGCGGCAATGGCGGGAATCGACTTGATCTTGGCGTCTCCCATAAGGATGGAGTCGCACTGAACATGGCCAAAGCACTTGGCCTCGCCGGTCATGCGGGGATAGAAGACCTGCTGGGACTGGTCCTGAGCCACGGACCGGGAGATGACCCGCCCGGTGGCGTCCTCGCCGGCCAAAACGATGTCCATCTCCGACTCGGCGGTCTGTTTACCGTGGGTGAGGAGCTTTTCGGTGATAATGGCCTCTCCCCCGGCTCCCACTACGATCTTGGTGTATCGTTTGGTGGAGTCCACACCCCGGATCTGGGTGGTCTCCATATTGATAGAGGCCCCTTCATCCAGATAGACGATGGTCTGGGGGTTAAAGATGCGCTCACCGGTGCCCTCTCCCTCGCCGTAGTGCTTCTCGTAGTAGCGCACCTTGGAGTTCTTGCCCACGTGGAAGGTGTGGATACCGTCATGCTGGGTGGTATCGCAGCCAGAGTTGTGGATGCCGCAGCCGGCGATGATGTCCACGTCACAGTCCTCGCCGATGTAGAAGTCGTTGTATACCGTCTCGGTGAGACCGGTCTCGGTGAGGACCACGGGGATGTGGACCGACTCCTTCTTGGTACCGGGGGCGATGTGGATGTCGATGCCCGACTTGTCGGTCTTGGTGTCGATAACGATGTGGGCAGTGCTGACGCGCCCGTCAGATTTGCCGTTTTTGCGGATATTGTAAGCGCCCACGGGGAGACCGTCCAGGTCGGCGATCTCCTTGAGGAGCTTGGCTTCCAGTTTGTCCATGGTTGGATGCTTCCTTTCTCGGCCGTAGGGGGTCCGGCGGCCGTTCCTAAACGGGGGCGGAGACTATGTCAGCCCTGGTGCATATAGCTGCAGCCAGACACGGTGTTGGCCAGGATCTTGGGAAAGATCTCGTCCTTGGCGCCGTGCTGGGTGATAACGCCGTGGTCTACCATGACGATCTCATCTGCCAGATCGATGATGCGCTCCTGGTGGGAGATGACCACCAGGGTGGCCTTCTGCTCGTCGTGGAGCTGGCGGAAGGTATCGGTGAGCCGGGCGAAGGACCACAGGTCGATACCGGCCTCCGGTTCATCAAAGATCATGAGCCCGGAGTCCCGGGCAAGGATGGTGGCGATCTCAATGCGCTTTACCTCTCCGCCGGAGAGAGAGGTATCCACCTCCCGGTCAATATAGTCAGCGGCACACAGGCCCACCCGGGTAAGGTACTGACATTCCTGGTCGTGGGTGAGGCCCTCCCGGCCAGAGGAGAGTTCCAGCAGATCCCGTACCTTCAGGCCCTTAAAGCGGGGGGGCTGCTGGAAGCCGTAGCTGATGCCCTTCCGGGCGCGCTGAGTGATATTGAGAGAGGTGATGTCCTCACCGTTCCACAGAATTTGTCCGCCGGTGGGGGTAACCAGGCCCATGATGGCCTTGGCCAGGGTAGTCTTGCCGCCGCCGTTGGGGCCGGTGATGACCACAAACTTGTGCTCGGCGATGGTGAGGGAGACATCGTTGAGGATGCCCAGCTCCTCGCCGGACTCGTCGGACACCTGATAAGATAAATGCCTGATCTCCAGCATGTGAAGGACTCCTTTGTGTTTCTCTGTAACCGTCGGCGGCGGTTTCTGGGATTCTGCCGCCAATACGGCAGTATTTTACCATAATTCCGATTGATTTACAAGTATTTCTTTTCCCCCGTCAAACGCAGGTGGAAACGCCGACCGGTTACTGGCATAGTATGGACCGAAAGACCGGAATTTAGGAGGCATGATCCATGGAAACTGTACAGATGCCCCAGAGCGGGACGGACCGGCCGGAGGATGAGCGGGCGCTCTTCCGGCAGGTGTGGCAGCGGGTGACCGAAAGCGGAGGCGGGGAGAGCCCCATTGAGGTGCTGCCGGCTCCGGTGCAGGAGCGGGCGCTGGCGGCACCCGATGAAGGGGAGCGGGTGGAGCGCTGCTGTGGGGAGCTCCGGACCGCCCTGGGGGAGGCCCTTCTGGCGGCGGTGGATTACGCCGCTCTGGCCCGCCGGCTGGGGAACCGGCCGGGAGGGAGACAGGTCCGGGGGCTGTCTGCCGCCGCCCGGCGGCGAAGCAAACGTCTGGCGGTGGCCTGCTTTCTGCTGGATGGGGTGTGGTATCTCCCCCAAAATCCCGGCGGCCAGAGCCGGGAAACGACCCTGATGGGGGGACTGCGGGAGCGGTATCTGGCTGAGCGGCGGAGTGAGGAGGGCTGCCGGTCCGCAGCGGCACGGTCGGGAGACGGAGATCTGGCCAATCTGTGGCTGGACCTGGCGGCGGAGAGCCGGGAGAACGCCCAGACGCTCCGCCGGCTGCTGGAGGAGCTTTAACAGGCCGGCCCAGGGCTGAACAGACACAGAAATAGCGGCCGCAAAGGGGGCAGAGAAGAAAAAGTACGGCCCATATCCCGTATGGGATATGGGCCGCGGTACGCTTTTTGATCGGGGAATCTGGGTTCAACCCTCTACGGTCTTCTGAATGGTGGTGTTCTCGAAGGAACCGATGGCCTTGCAGACCGGGCATACGTCAGGGCGCTCCTCAAAGGTGGCGCCGCAGAACATACAGCGGTAGCCTGCCACGCTCACGCTCTTGGGGGCGGCAGGGGCGGCGGCCTTGGGGGCGGAGCTCCCGGAGCTATTCAGCTTAGCAAGGGCGGTGAGGAAGCGGAACTCGTGGTCCTTCTCGATCTTGGCGATCTGGTCAAAAAGGGTGCCGATGGCTTCAAAGCCCTCCTCCCGGGCAATGTCGGCAAAGGAGGGGTACATGCTGCTCCACTCCCCATACTCGCCCTGAATGGCATCCTGAAGGTTGGCGGAGCTGGAGCCCACCCCCTTGAGACGCTGATAGAGGAGCTTACCATGGATTCCCTCGTTCTGTGCCATCTGCTCAAAGAGCTCGGCTACCTCTGTATTACCCTCCTGCTTGGCCTTTTCGGCAAAGAAAAGGTACTTGTTCCGGGCCATGGACTCGCCGCTGAAGGCGGCCATCAGATTTTGTTCCGTGCGTGATCCTTTCAGTTCCATACAAGCCTCCATATATTAATAATGATAATCTTTATTAATAATAGTAATATAGTACAAATTTTTTCCCTTGTCAATAGGCGGAGAAAAATTTATACCCAAAACCCAACGGCGCAAATGATGGGACAGTGGTATTGAGAAAAAACTGGCCCTGTGATATAATGTATCACACTTTTTGAGCGGTGGTCCGGCGAATACCGGAGCTTAGCCGCTGTGTGAAGATCATCCAGGATGAGGAGATGTAAAAATAGATGAAGTTAGGTATCGTCGGCCTGCCCAATGTGGGCAAGTCCACCCTATTCAACGCCATCACCAACGCCGGCGCCGAGAGTGCCAACTATCCCTTCTGCACCATTGACCCCAATGTGGGCATGGTAGCTGTGCCGGACAGCCGTCTGGACTGGCTTTCCGAGCTCTACCACCCCAAGAAGACCACCCCTGCCGTCATCGAGTTTGTGGACATTGCGGGTCTGGTGAAGGGGGCATCCAAGGGTGAGGGCTTGGGCAACAAGTTCCTATCCAACATTCGGGCCACCGACGCCATCGTCCACGTGATCCGCTGCTTTGATGATCCCAACGTCATCCATGTAGAGGGCTCCACTGACCCCCTCCGGGACATCGAGATCATCGACATTGAGCTTATTATGGCCGACATGGAGATGGTTCAGCGCCGGATGGACAAGTGCGCCAAGATGGGTAAGACGGGCGACAAGAAGGCCGCCCACGAGGCCCAGGTGCTTCAGGGGCTGATGGACTGGCTCAATGAGGGCAAGTCCGCCCGCTCCTACCAATGTGATGAGGACGATGCCGCCCTCATCGCCCAGTCAGAGCTCCTCTCCCTTAAGCCGGTGATCTATGCCGCCAACCTGGACGAGGCCGGCTTCTCCGACTACCAGAATGTGGCCTACTATCAGCAGGTGGCCGAGGTGGCCGCTGAGGAGGGCGCCCAGGTGATTCCGGTATGCGCCCAGCTGGAGGCCGAGATCGCCCAGCTGGAGAGCGATGAGAAGGCCATGTTCCTGGAGGACCTGGGCATCTCCGAGTCCGGTCTGGACCGGCTCATTAAGGCCAGCTACGCTTTGCTCGGGCTGATCTCCTATCTGACCTCCGGCGAGGATGAGTGCCGGGCCTGGACCATCAGAAAGGGTACCAAGGCGCCTCAGGCCGCCGGTAAGATCCACTCCGACTTTGAGCGGGGGTTCATCCGGGCCGAAGTAGTCTCCTTTGAGGACCTGAAGGCCAATGGCTCCATGAACGCAGCCAAAGAAAAGGGTCTGGTGCGGTCCGAGGGTAAGGAGTACGTGGTGCAGGACGGCGATATTATCCTCTTCCGGTTCAACGTGTAATTGATTTGAAGAAAACCCGCCTACACCGCTTTATTATGAGCGATGTGGGCGGGTTTTTGTGGGTTGGACGGCGGAGGCGTGGTGACCGGGCACATATTAGGGCGGCGTTGATGCTCTTTTCCCGCGGGAAAAGGGTTCTAGTCAGGAATGTATTCACGGACCCGAAGATGGGCGCCCAAGCTCTCGCAGAGGATGCGGCATTGCTCAATGTCATCGGGGGTTTTTTCTTTATCCACCACGGTCATAATCACTGTGGGCACATATTTTGCCGCCTCCCTGGTGAAGTCCAGCATGGCTTTCCAGGCCAGAATTCCATCCCGGGGCCGGGTGACGGCCAGGTACTCCTCTGGTGTAGACCCGTTGAGGGAGATGGAGAGCACATCAATGCGGCCCTGGAGGTCGGGACATACGTCCCGGCCGTGGAGGAGGTTGGCGTGTCCATTGGTATTGATGCGCACTGGCGGCAGGCCGGGTACCGTCCGCTTCAGCTCGTCCACCAGCCAAAGAATGTCGTCAATACGGAAGGTGGGCTCCCCAAAGCCGCAGAAGACCAGCTCACGGTACTTGGTCAGATCCCGGTCCAGCAGGGCCCGAAGGGCCTCCTCACGGGTAGGCTCGTGCTCCAGCCAAAGATCGTCGGCGTAGATAGACCCTTTGTGTCCGTTCTGCCGCAGGCAGAAGACACAGCCGCAGTCGCAGCGATTGGTCAGATTGACATAAAGTGCGTCTACATACTCATAGGTGATTGTCTCCACATCAAGCCCTCCTCAGGTGAGATGGAAAAACCGTTTTCCATTGTCCATGGTAATGGAGAGGACCTCCTCCACTGTGAGGCCCTTGAGCTGAGCCACGGTAGCGGCGGTGATGGGGATCAGGCTGGAGTCACACCGCTCTCCCCGGTGGGGCACCGGCGCCATGTAGGGGGCATCCGTCTCCAGCATAATGCGTTCTATGGGGGCGCAGCGGATGACCTCTGGGGCCCGCTTGGCGTTGGCAAAGGTGATGTTGCCGGTAAAAGAAAGCATCCAGCCCCAGTTCAGTACCACCTTTGCGTCCTCGGCGCTGAGGGCGCAGCAGTGGAAGACCCCCCTGGCATTGGGGTGGGCCCGGACAATGTCCAGACAGTCTTTGTGGGCGTCCCGGTCGTGGACGATGACGGGCAGGTCCAGTTCCTCCGCCAGGGAGAGCTGGGCGTCGAAAAAGTCCCGGGAGAAAGCCCGGTCTTCCTGTGCCTTGACCCAATAATAGTCCAGGCCCACCTCGCCGATGGCCCTTACCTTGGGGTGGCCGGCCATGGTCCGGATGGCGTCAAGATCACTGAGGGAGGCCCCCTCCAGGTTCTCCGGGTGGAGGCCCACGGCGGCGTAGATATAGTTATACCGCTCCGTCAGGTCCACACACTGCCGGGAGCTCTCCAGATCGCAGCCGGGACAGACCACCAGAGATACCCCCCTGCCCGGCAGGGCGGAGAGGAGGGCGTCCCGATCGGTATCAAAGGCGTCATCATAGTAGTGGGCGTGGGTGTCAAAAATCATGATTTCGTCCTCGCTTTGTCAGTTCTTCCCCTATCATACCTGTTTTGTGTCGGATTTGCAAGACACTTCAGTGTGAAAAAGCGGATGCCCTCAGGCATCCGCTTTGAATCAATTTGCTCACAGGACCTTGGACAAAAACTCGATGGTCCGGGGCTCCTTGGGGTTGGCGAAGAACGCATGGGGCTCGTTCTGCTCCAGGATGTGTCCTCCATCCATAAAGAGGACCCGGCTCCCCACTTCACGGGCAAAGCCCATCTCATGGGTGACCACTACCATGGTCATGCCCTCGTCGGCCAGCTGCTTCATCACGTCCAGCACTTCGCCCACCATCTCGGGGTCCAGGGCGGAGGTGTGCTCGTCAAAGAGCATGACCTTGGG
>DXCX01000060.1 GCA_019115785.1 Candidatus Intestinimonas merdavium
GGTGGAGCCGTCCTCGTGAAGGCTGTGGAGGATATCCAGCACATGCCGCCCTGTCTTGGAGTCCAGGGCGCCGGTGGGCTCGTCGGCCATGATGATGGGGGGGTGGGCGGCGATGGCCCGGGCGATGGCCACCCGCTGCTGCTGGCCGCCCGACATCTCGGAGGGCTTGTGGTCGGCCCGGTCGGCCATACCCACCCGCTCCAGGGACTCCATGGCCCGCTGGGCCCGCTGCCCCATACCCACCCCCTGGTAGATAAGAGGGAGCTCCACGTTCTCCCGGGCGCTGAGGGCGGGGATGAGGTTATAGCCCTGGAAGATGAAGCCGATCTGCTTATTGCGGATGTGGGCCAGCTGCTTGTCGGTAAGCTCGGTGACGTCGGTACCGTCCAGGTGGTAGTCCCCGTAGGTGGGAATATCCAGACAGCCCAGAATGTTCATGAGGGTGGACTTGCCGGAGCCGGACTGGCCGATGATGGCCACAAATTCCCCACGGTCGATCTGGAGGCTGACGCCGTCCAGGGCGCGGACCTCGCTCTCCTGGCCCTCATTGTAGATTTTGTAGAGGTTCTTGATGTCGATCAGCATGTCGGTCACCCTCAGCCCCAACTGCTGCCCTGGTCCACGTAGTAGTTGACAAAGACCGTCTCCCCGCCCTGAAGGCCCTCCTTGATCTCCACGTTGTAGTTGTCGGAGAGGCCGGTGGTGACGGGAACCGGGTAATAGCCGTCATCCGGGGAGGGGTAGGTGGGCGTCTGACCGGGCTCTACCTCTGGAATGTCCAGCTCCACGGCATTTTCCGGCTTCTCCTCGGCCTGAATGAAGACCACGGAGGAGGTATTGCCGTCGGCATCAGAGACATATTTCACAGCCTGCATGGGCACCACCACACACTCATCAGACTGGCTGGCCACAAAGGAATAGTCCAGCCACATGCCGGCCAGCAGGGTGCCGGAGGAGTTGTCCACGTCCAGGGTAACGGGGTAGCTGGTCATACCGTTGGAGCTGTTTTCACCGATGCTCATGTCGATGCTGCTCACGGTGCCCACGAAGACGTTGCCGTTATAGTCGGTGAGATCCACCGTCATGCCGGGCTGTACAAAGGAGATGTTGCGGTCGTCCACAGTGATCTGGACTACCATGTTGGTGTTGTTGGAGATGGTGATGACGGTGTCTCCGCTCTTGACCTCGGTGCCGGGGGTGAGGGTGCAGGAGGTGACGGTGCCGTCAATGGGGGCGGTGGCGTTAAAGTTGGCCAGGGCCTTCTGGGCCTCGGTAAGCTTTGTGGCGGCGTCATCAATCTCCTTCTGCTTGGCGCGGATGTCGGAGTCGATGGTGTCGGAGCCCAGGACCAGCAGGGCGTCACCGGCGTTCACATTGGCGTAGCGCAGCAGGTTCTGGGAGAGGACGGGGCCCTGAGCCTCGGTGACGATCTTACGGACCTCGTAGTACTCAGTGGTGCCGTTCTGATAGGGGTAGATGGGGGTGCCGTCGGCGGCGGTGAGGGTGGCGGAGGCGGTCATGCCCTCGGTGAGGGTACCGGGGTTGTCAAAGGCCACTACCACCTCAAAATAGACGGAGCCCTCCGGGGAGATGTAGCTCACCTTGTTGATGGTTTCCACCGTGCCGGGGAAGGTGTCCATGACGGCGGGGATGGAGACCTCCACGGCCTGGCCCACAGAGATGTCATTTTCGTAGGCGTAGCTGAAGTATAGGGAGAGCTTAAGCTTCTTGTCATTGGCCAGGGTGCACACGGCGGCCCCCTCGGTGACCTTGCTGTCGATCTGGAACTCGCTGACCTCCACCAGCTTTCCGGCGAAGGGGGCGCGAACGGTGAGGTTGTTGGCCTTCTCCATCAGGTCGGCCATATCCTTCTGAAGGGAGGTGACCTTCTCCTGGGCGGCGGTGACCTCGTCCTCGGCGGCCTGGCTGCGAATGGTATAGAGAGGCTGGCCGGCGGTGACGGTATCGCCGGCGGTGACAAAGACCTCCTGTACCGTGCCGCCCTGGGTCAGGGTGATGGCGGCGGACTCCTTGGCCTTGGCGTTGCCGGAGCCCTGGACCGTGCTCTGGATGGAGGAGATCTCGGCCACCTGGGACTGGATCTCGCTGGCCGCGCCGTTCTGTGCGGTGAGGAAGCGGTAGAGGAAGAATCCTCCCACACCCACAGCGATGAGGATGATGATGGCGGCGATGGTGCTACGGATCCGTTTTCTCCGTTTTTGGAGCTGCTCCTTGGAGCGCTTGGGGCTCTCGGGGGGTGCGGGAGTCTGAGCAGGCGCAGTGGTCTGCTGGGTCATTTCAGCCATAGTGTCTTCCCTCCTGATTTACTGTCCTTCCCATTGTATCACGCATTTGGACAGGCGTAATTACAAACAGATGACAAATTCTTAAGGTTTTCTGAACCTCTTGTCCAACTGACGAAGCGGTCACCCTATAAGACGATTGGAAGAGGTAAAAAGTTACACCCCCGCTGGAAAAAATTTTGGCGGAGAAGAAGGTCGCGCCGCCCGGCAGGGAGAGTACGGAAGGCCCCGCCGCCAAACGGACTGCAGTTCCATTTGACGGCGGGGCCTTCCGCTTTAGGTGCCCTCAGGCGTCGGGCTGCTCAGGGCGGATGTCACCGGTGACGGCGTTCCAGTAGTAGGCGCCGTTGTCGGTGGTCACATACCAGGTGGGGATGAGCTGGGTGGGCTCTGACTGGGCATCCATGGCATAACCGGCGGAAAGGCCGGTGATCTCGCTGCACACCCGGCTGTTCTGCTTGACATAGTCGGCAAAGCGCAGCAGGAGCGTCACGATGTCCAGGCAGCTCCCACCACTCAGGGCCTGGGGCGTGCCCACCAGGCGGTGGCTGGTATCCCGCTGGATCTCCCGCAGCGCTCCATCCTGAAAGACCAGAGTGGCGGTACAGGCGAAGATGGGGACGCCCTCCCAGCTCTGGCGGACCACCACCACAGCCTGCCGGGGCCAAGCGGAGGTATCCGCCGATTCCACCTGGGCGTCGATGCCCAGGCTGTCCATGAGGGAGAGGGCAAATTCCTCCGGTGTGCCCTCCTCCACCGGATAAGCGCCCTCAAGAAACTCGGCGGAAAAGGCGCCGTTGATATAAAACTGGGCGATGCCTTTGGTGCCTTCATACCGCATAGAGTCCGTCGGCAGGGCAGTCAGCTCCCCCAGCAGAGCGGTGGCCTGGCTCTGCTCCAGATCCTGGTCCCGCTCCACCACCATGGGTACCAGCTCCATCTCCCCCGGAAGCAGCGCCCGGTCCAGCTCGATCCGGCAGGTATTCCACAGTACGGTGATGGCGTCCTCCCGGGCATTCTCTGAATAGCTCCGGCTCTCCTGTTGGCGATGGAGCACCAGCACCAGCAGGAAAAGGTTCACGCAGGCGAGCATGATGATGATGATGTTCTTCAGCTTGGACCATTCCAGAGGGCCTCACCTCCTTTTTGCACAGCAGGATCAGAACGCGCCCCAGTCCGCAGTGATCTCGTCGCCGCGCAGGTCATCATAATAGTAGAGCATCAACTCCGAGCCCTGGGCATCCTGAGCGTCCAGAGCGGCGGTGGCCTGGAGTTCCGGCAGCACCTGGGGACCCTGCTGCACATAGGTATACTTCCGCAGCTGGAGCTGGAAACCGGTAATGGCGCCGTCAGAGATCTCGATGCGGGCGGCACAGCCCAGCTGTCCTACCACCACGGCAGCGCCGTCCAGCTGATAGCCGATGAGAACAGCCACGCCTGTATCCGTCTCTTCCATCCCCTGGATATACAGCCGCGCGTCTCCACACAGAGAGGTGCCGCCGCCCGTCTGGAAGACCCGCTCCACAAAGGCCCAGGCGCTGCCCACCAGCTCCCATTCCGTGGGATTGTGGCTCAGTCCGGGCAGGGGGAAGCGGGGGTCGCTGAGGTCGGCGGCTTCATAGGTCACCTGACCTGTGTTGGTGAGGCGCAGCTTCTCAGAGCCCTCCTGAATGGTAACGCCATCCCGGTTCCGGTAGGACATGGACTGGGGCTGGAAAGACAGGCTCCGGACCAGGGAGGAAAAAGTGTCTCCGTAACTGTCGCCGCTGTCATCGGTAATGGGGACGGGATTGCTCACAGAAAAGCGCCCCGGCCGGGGAGGGACCCCTCCCTCCAGCAGGGTGTACGGCGCCAGGCTGGTGTAGGCCTCTCCGCTCTGAAAAGCGAAAGCCGCGCCGTTGGGAGAGATCCCCTCCACAAACCGTTCCAGACGCTGGGCCAGATCAGAGGAGATCTCAGAGACATAGCAGCCCCCGGTGTTTTCGTCAATGAAATAGAGCAGTACCCGACCGTCCTTCTCCAGAGTGAGGAGCATCCTCCGGATGCTCTGGGTGAAATTGCTGTTGACCGCCCGGCCGCCGCTGAGCCAGGCGGTCAGGTTGGCCAGGGGTACCCGTCCCAAAAAGTCCAGATAGATGCCTGGCCGCTGGGCGCTCAGGGCGGCCCGGAAGGCCTCCTCGCTGACCGGAGCCGGGACGCCGGCACTGGCCAGGGCGTCGGCCAGCGGATTGGTAAACTCCAGAAAGAGGCTGTCCAGGGTGGCATTGTCATACTGGATGCCGGTGCTGCCCTGGGGGGTGAGGACCACCATGCGGACGGGGCGGGGCAGAGTGCCCTGGCTCCAGTCTCCCAGGATCTGGCTGGGGGATATGGATTCTTCTCCAGTAAAGACCGATTTCAGTCCGGACAGCAAATGCCAGCCGTTGGCGGCGCCATCGGCATAGAGCTGCGTGCGGCCCAGCAGGTACAAAGCTGAAAGGGCCAGCAGTACGATGAGCGCGTTTTTTCCCCACTCAATGAGGGAGCGCCGCGTCCTATTTTCCATGGGCAGGTCCCTCGATGGGCAGCTCAATGCGTATGGTGGTGCCGGGACCGGGGCGATCTACCAGGAAAATGATGCCCTCATGGCGGTCCACGATCTCCTTGGCAATGGAAAGGCCCAGACCGGTGCCGCCCGACTCCCGGGAACGGGCCTTGTCCACACGGTAGAATCGCTCGAAGATGCGGGGGCGGTCGCTGGCCGGGATGCCGATGCCGTTGTCGCTGACCTCCATCCAAACCCGCAGGGGGTTCCGCCCGGCGGAGATGGCAATCTGACCGCCGTCAGGGGTATATTTGATGGCGTTGGAGACCACGTTCATCATGACCTGGAGGACCCGGTCACGGTCACCCACAATATCGGGGATGTCCGGTGAAAGATCCAGGGTGAGGGTGTGGCCATGGCGCTGGGCATCCATGAGCACGGCGTTGTAAATATCCCGAACGGCAACCTGAAAGGAAAACCGCTCCAGCTTGAGCTCACTGCGGCCGGAGTCGAACCGGGACAGGGTGAGCAGGTCCTGGACGATGTGCGTCATGCGGTCAGACTCATTGAGGATGACCCCCAGGAAGTTTTTCTCCATGGCGGGGGGGATGTCTCCGGCGCTGTCCACCAGGGTCTCGGCATAGCTGCGGATATTGGTGAGGGGGGTGCGCAGCTCATGGGACACGTTGGCCACGAACTCCCGGCGCATCTCCTCATTCCGCCGCTGGGTGGTGACATCGTGGATGACCACCATAACGCCCCCCTGACCGCTCTCCTGGTCAAAGGGGGCCAGCAGCAGGTCCAGAGTCCGGTTCCCAACGGTCTGCTCAATCTCCTGGTATCCCGGCTGCTCCAGGCGCAGGATCTGCTCCAAGGGCGCCAGGTCTCCGAACAGCCCCTCATAGGTGTCCTCGGGGAGGATGGGACGGCCCAGCATATCCTCAGCCGCCGGGTTTTTCTGAATCACCCCGCCCTCCTGACTGAAGGCCACCACGCCATCGGTCATGTGGAGGAAGAGGGTGTCCAGCTTGTTGCGCTCATTTTCCGCCTCCCGAATGGTGGCCTGGAGCTGCCGGGACATGGAGTTAAAGGTGGCGGTGAGTACGCCGATCTCATCCTTGGACCCCACCTCCAGCTTGCGGAAGTCTCCTGAGGCCACCCGTTTGGCGCCGGCGGTGAGCCGTTCGATGGGGGTGATCATGGTCTTGGCCAGCAGGAAGGAGAGGAGCACCGAAGAGATGAGACCGAAGATCAGGGCCTGAATGATGAGCATAAAGATGGAGCCATTGAGCTCGGTCACCGTCTGGCGATTATCGTAGATCTGGATGATATAGGTGACCTCTCCCCGGGTAATGGGGATGGCCACGTCCATGAAGTCGGCGGTAATGTCGCTTCCGGTGGCAGGCTCCCCAGTGGCAAGTGCCCTGAGCACATTGGGACTCTTGTCCAGGTTCTGCCCCAGCTGGTCATCGGAACCGGCCAGATAGGCGCCTGTCGTGCCGTCGAGAATAAAGTAATAGCGGGTCCGTCCATCCACGCCCAGTTCGCCCATATTGGCCCTGAGCACATCCTGAAGGCCCTCCACGCCGTTCGCCTCCCCATCGTAGGGAATGGTGAGGTCCTCATAGAGGTCCTGGGCCGAGAACATGCTGCTCATGCGGGTGTTGAAATCGTCCAGGTAGTACCGCACCACGGCGTTCATCAGGAAGGCGCCCACCACCGTCATCAGAGAGATGATGAGCAGTACCATGATGAGCACCAGCTTCATATGGAGGGAGCGAAACATGGAGCGGACCTCCTTTCTCAGGCGGGATTTGGACACGCGTGCTCAGACATGGAAGAGGCAGCCCGGAAACGAGAAATACGGGCTTCAGATGTTAAAGAGTTAGCCAAGTCCCCGTCTGGTCACCACGAACTGGGTGCGGCCGGGTCGTCCGCCCGGCGCGCAAAGCACGCCGGGGTCCCGGAGGGATCTCACATGCTCGGGGCAAATGAATTGCCCCTGCGCCAGGGCTCCGGCGGGGCGGAGTCCTGTACCGCTTGGCAGCGGTCCCATCAGAGATGGGTCCCTGTGGAGGACAACCCGGAAACGAGAGATGTGGGTTTCAGATGTTAAAGAGGTAGCCAAGTCCCCGTCTGGTCACCACGAACTGGGGTGCGGCCGGGTCGTCCTCCACCTTTTCGCGCAGGCGGCGGACGGCTACGTCCACCGCCCGGACATCGCCCACATAGCCCTCATAGTTCCAGACATTCTCCATGAGTGCTTCCCGGGAGAAGACCTTCCCGGGATTGGAGGCCAGGAATTTGAGCAGCTCATATTCCCTCTGGGTGAGGTCCAGGGGAGCGCCGTCCTTGTAGGCCATGAGCAGCTCGGTGTCAATGGCGATACGGCCCAGCTCCAGGCGGCCGGAAGTGGGCCTGGCCGCAGAGTCGGCGGGGGCCATAGTGCTGCGCCGGATGTTGGCCTTCACACGGGCCATCAGCTCCCGCATGGAGAAGGGCTTTGTGATATAGTCGTCGGCCCCCAGCTCCAGACCCAGGACCTTATCGGTCTCCTCCTCCCGGGCGGTGAGCATGAGGATGGGGGTGGTGCGGCCGGCCTGCCGGATCTCACGGCACACGTCAAAGCCGTTCTTCTGGGGCAGCATCAGGTCCAGCAGGATGAGGTCCGGGTCCTGTTCCAGTGCCAGCTGGAGTCCGGCGTCGCCGTCGTAGGCCTCCAGCGTGGTATAGCCCTCCTTGGTCAGGTTGTAGACGAGGATGTCAACGATGTTTTTTTCATCCTCCACAATCAGAATGGTCTTTCCCATTTCACGCCTCCCAGCTTGTCCATGTCAATTTCAGTCACAGGCCCAGCAATACCTTGGTCTTGAGCAGCCCGGCCACGGTCTTGGCATCCTGGAGTCTTCCGTCCATGGCCTGCTCCAGCAGTTCTTGAAAGGGTACCCTTTGGAGCTCTAAAAATTCATCCGGGTCGGGACGGCAGGGCCCCTGGTGGAGCCCTCTGGCCAGATAGAGGTGGAGCACCTCGTCAGAAAAACCCGGAGAGGAGAGCAGTCCCCCCATATATTCAAAGGAATCGGCGGTGAGGCCGGTCTCCTCCTCCAGCTCCCGGATACCGGCCAGGCGGTGGTCCTCCCCGCGCTCCAGCTTCCCGGCGGGCAGCTCGGTGATGACCGTTCCAAAGGGATAGCGGAACTGCCGCACCACCGTAACGGTACCGTCGTCATGGTAGGGCACCACGCACACGCCACCGGGGTGGGAAACTACCTCCCGGCCAGCCTCAGCGCCGTTGGGCAGAATGACCCGATCTACCCGCAGATCTACGATGACGCCCTGGAAAATCGACTTGCTGGAGATCGTCTTTTCATACATATCCATGTCCACCGCTCCTGTTTGCAGAATCAAAATCAGTATACCACGGTTTGCCAAGGACTGCAATCACCGGCGCAGATGCGCCGCAGGTGAAAAGAAAAGATTTCCAGAAAAGAATCCCGTAACATTCGTGTAAAATTTCTTTTGCTTTTGCATACTAGGGATGGTATAATATCATCGCATCGGAGCGGGCACCTGCGGATGCCTGCCTGTAAAACAAATATTTGCGGGCCTGGGGACCTCTCCCGGCCCTTGACGCGCCCCTCTGACAAGCCGGAGGGTGCGAGAGGATAGAAGGTGCGGTTTTGACGAAGTATGTGATTCACGGGGGCAGACCGCTGTTTGGAGAAATCGAGATCAGCGGCGCCAAAAACGCTGCGGTGGCCATCATTCCCGCCGCCCTGCTGGTGGACGGCGTGTGCCGGATCGAGAACATTCCCCAGATCAGCGATGTGACCCTTCTTTTAAAGATCCTTCAGGAGCTGGGCGCCGATGTGCGCACTGTGGATCGGACCACGGTGGACATCGACTGTACCCATATCCGCAATGCCAAAGTACCCGACGGGATGGCCCGGCAGATCCGGGCCTCCTATTATCTAATCGGCGCCCTGCTGGGCCGGTTCGGCTCCTCCCAGGTGCCGCCGCCGGGGGGATGCCATCTGGGCGCCCGGCCCATTGATCAGCACATTAAGGGCTTTGTGGCCATGGGCGCCGATGTGGATGTGAGCGGTGGCTATATCAACGCCAGGGCCCAGGACGGACGCCTTCAGGGGGGACAAGTCTACCTGGACATCGTTTCGGTGGGCGCCACCATGAATATCATGCTGGCCGCCGTCCTGGCCAAGGGCATGACCATCATTGAAAATGCCGCCAAGGAGCCCCATATCGTGGATCTGGCCAACTTCCTCAACTCCATGGGGGCTGACATCATGGGCGCCGGAACTGACGTGATCAAGATCCGGGGGGTGGACCGTCTGAACGGCGGCGCCTATTCCATCATTCCCGATCAAATCGAGGCAGGCACCTATATGGCCGCTGTGGCCGCCGCCGGCGGCGAGGTGCGCATCAAGAATGTGATTCCCAAGCACCTGGACTGCATCACCGCCAAGCTGGTGGAGATGGGGGTGGAGGTAGAGGAGTCTGACGACTCCGTGCTGGTCCGCCGGGACCCCAACCGCCGTCTTAACCGGACCAATGTGAAGACGCTGCCCTATCCCGGTTTCCCCACCGATATGCAGCCCCAGATCGCTGTGGCCCTGTGCATGGCGGAGGGCACCAGTGTCATCACCGAGGGTGTCTGGGACAGCCGCTACCGCTATGTGGATGAGATCCGGCGTATGGGGGCCAAGGTGCAGGTAGATGGCAAGATCGCCGTCATTGAAGGGGTGGACAAGCTCACCGGCGCGCCGGTGCAGGCCTGCGATCTTCGGGCCGGCGCTGCCATGGTGATCGCCGGTCTGGCCGCCCAGGGCACCACTGAAGTGGATTGTGTCCACTATATCGAGCGGGGCTATGAGGACATCGTCCGCAAGCTCTCCGGGGTGGGGGTGGACATCCGGGTGGTGGTCACCCCCGACGAGGAGAAGACCCAGGCCTCCGTGGGCTGAAAAGGAAATTATGAGGGCGGCGGCATCGTGATCCGCCGCCCATGTTTTTTGCGTTTGGGGCCAAGGCCCCGGATATGAACACGTAGGAGCGATGATCTTTGCTGACATTGACCACACTGGCCAGCGGTTCCTCCGGCAACTGCACCCTCCTCTCTGATGGGGAGACTCATCTGCTGCTGGACGCGGGCATTTCCTGCCGCCGGATCTGCACCGCGCTGGCCGCGCTGAAGATCGCGCCGGAGTCCCTCTCCGCAGTCCTCATCACCCATGAGCATTCCGACCACATCTCCGGACTGGCGACCCTACATAAGCGGTTCCAACTGCCGATCTATACCAGCCCCGGCACCGCCCGACAGCTGTGCTACCGCATTGCCGCCCTAGAGGATGTGGTGCGGCCCTGCCCGCCGGGGAACAGCTTTACCGCAGGGGGACTGGACATAGAGACCTTTCCCATCTCCCATGACGCTGCCGAACCCATGGGCTTCGCCGTCTCCGATGGAAACCGGAAAGCGGCCCTGGTCACCGATCTGGGGGTGGTCACCGAGGCCGTTCGCCGGGGTATGGCGGGGGCGCAGCTGGTGCTGGTGGAGGCCAACCATGATGTGGAGTGGGTCCGCTCCGGGCCCTACCCCTACTATCTAAAGGAACGCATTCTGGGCCGTCAGGGGCATCTCTCCAACGAGGACGGCGGTGCACTGGCACTGGGCGCTGTCCAGAGCGGCGCCCGTACCGTGGTACTGGGCCACCTGTCCCGGAAGAACAACACCCCCCAGCGGGCCTTTAACGCTGTGAACGCCATTTTGAGCGCCTATGGCCCCCGGGAGGCCGGTCTCACCCTGTCGGTGGCGCCCCGGGACCAGACCGGTCCTGTCTATACCGTGTAAGGAGGC
>DXCX01000061.1 GCA_019115785.1 Candidatus Intestinimonas merdavium
GGCAGTTGATCAGGAACACGCCGCCGGGCTTCACGTCCCGGACAATGGGGAAGTGCTTGGTGATGTAGGCAGGCACGTGGCAGGCCACGAAGTCGGCCTTGTTGATATAGTAGGAAGACTTGATGGGGGAATCACCGAAGCGCAGATGGCTGATGGTGACGCCGCCGGTCTTCTTGGAGTCGTACTGGAAGTACGCCTGGACATACTTATCGGTGTGGTCGCCGATGATCTTGATGGAGTTCTTGTTGGCGCCCACGGTGCCGTCGCCGCCCAGGCCCCAGAACTTGCACTCGATGGTGCCCTCAGCAGCGGTGTTGGGGCAGTCGTGCTCAGGCAGGGACAGGTTGGTGACGTCGTCCACGATGCCGATGGTGAACTGGTGCTTGGGAGCGTCCTTGGCCAGCTCCTCGTACACGGCGAAGACGCTCTTGGGCGGGGTGTCCTTGCTGCCCAGACCGTAACGGCCGCCGACGATGGTGGCCTGCCGGCCGGCGTTGGCGAAGGCGGTCACCACATCCAGGTAGAGAGGCTCGCCCTGACTGCCGGGCTCCTTGGTGCGGTCCAGCACGGCGATCTTCTTGGCGGTGGCGGGGATGGCGGCGAGCATCTTGTCGGCGCGGAAGGGGCGGTACAGACGGACCTTCAGCAGGCCCACCTTCTCCCCATGGGCATTGAGGTAGTCGATGACCTCCTCGGCCACGTCGCAGATGGAACCCATGGCAATGATAACGCGGTCAGCGTCGGCAGCGCCATAGTAGTTGAAGAGCTGATAGTCGGTGCCCAGCTTGGCGTTGACCTTGCCCATGTACTTCTCCACGATCTCGGGGACCGCCTCGTAGTACTTGTTGGAGGCCTCGCGGTGCTGGAAGAAGATATCGCCGTTCTCGTGGGAGCCGCGCATGGTGGGGTGCTCAGGGTTGAGGGCGCGGGCGCGGAAGGCGGCCACGGCGTCCATATCCACCATGTCCTTCAGATCGTCGTAGTCCCAGATCTCGATCTTCTGGATCTCGTGGGAGGTACGGAAACCATCAAAGAAGTTCAGGAAGGGGACCCGGCCCTCAATGGCGGCCAGGTGGGCAACCGCGCCCAGATCCATGACCTCCTGGGGGTTGGTCTCACACAGCATGGCAAAGCCAGTCTGACGGCAGGCCATGACGTCGGAGTGGTCGCCGAAGATGTTCAGGCTCTGGGCGGCCACGGTACGGGCGGAGACGTGGAACACCGCGGGGAGCAGCTCGCCGGCGATCTTGTACATGTTGGGGATCATCAGCAGCAGGCCCTGGGAGGCGGTGTAGGTGGTGGTCAGAGCACCGGCGTTCAGAGAGCCATGCACGGTACCGGCTGCACCGGCCTCGGACTGCATCTCAATGACCCGGACAGGATCGCCGAAAATGTTCTTGCGGCCTGCGGCGGCCCACTGGTCCACATTATCGGCCATGGGGCTGGAGGGCGTGATGGGGTAGATGCCCGCGACCTCCGTAAACGCGTAAGAAACGTGCGCTGCGGCGGTATTGCCGTCCATGGACTTCTTTTTTCTAGCCATGTTGATCGTTCCTCCTTATTGAAATGGATACAACTCCATCTTCCTAGCTCTCTAATACTATCACTCCTGTCCCCGTTTGTAAATCGAATCTTGCCCCATTTAAAGATTTTCGGCGATGAGTCCAAAATTGGTCCTTCCAATTTGTCGATTCTTAAAAATTGGCCGGACACGCTCCTTGAAAACCCCTATAAAATAAGGTATAGTTAAAAAAAGTTCTCAGGGAAAAGGAGGTGTCCCGACTGTGCTCTGCAAGCTCCATTCCCTTGGCCTCCACGGCATTACGGGCTATCTGGTGACGGCGGAATGTGACCTCTCCAGCGGCCTGCCCAACTTTGACATCGTGGGCCTGCCCGATCCGGCGGTAAAGGAGGCCCGGGAGCGGGTCCGTTCCGCTATACGCAACTGCGGTTTTACTTTTCCGGTCTCCCGGATCACGGTGAATCTGGCTCCCGCCGACCGGCGGAAGGGGGGGACGGTCTATGACCTGCCCATGCTGGTGGGCATCCTCTGCGCCGGACGGCAGCTCCCCGCCCCCGAGGCGGGGGCGGCCTTCGTGGGGGAGCTCTCCCTGTCCGGGGAGCTGCGGCCGGTGACCGGCATGCTGCCCATGGCCCTGGCTGCCCGGGCAGCGGGGCTTACCACCCTCTATGTCCCTGCCGATTCCGCCCCCGAGGCCACCCTGGCCGGGGGGCTCACCGTCTACCCTGTAGAGAACGTGGCCCAGCTTGCCGCCCATCTGCGTGGAGAGGCTCCCATCACGCCGGCGGCGGCCTGGGTGCCGGCCCCCAGCGGGATCCGAGGGCCTGATTTTTCTGATGTGAAGGGCCAGGAGCCGGTGAAGCGGGCTCTGGAGATCGCCGCCGCCGGCGGCCACAACATCGCTATGATCGGCCCACCGGGATCGGGTAAATCCATGCTGGCCCGGCGGCTGCCCTCCATCCTCCCCGACCTCACCGAACGGGAGGCCCTGGAGGCCACCCAGGTCCACTCCGTCCTGGGACTCACCACCAAAGCCGAACCCCTTCTCACCCGACGTCCCTTCCGGGCGCCCCACCACACCATCTCCATGATGGGCCTGGCCGGAGGGGGGACACCGCCCCGGCCAGGGGAGATCTCCCTGGCCCACAACGGGGTCCTTTTTATGGATGAGCTGCCCGAGTTTCACAAGGAGACCCTGGAGGTCCTGCGGCAGCCCATGGAGGAGGGCAGGGTCCAGATCTCCCGTGTCTCCGGCACCGAGGTCTTTCCCAGCCGGTTCATGCTGGTCGCCGCCATGAATCACTGCAAGTGCGGCTGGTACGGCCATCCCTCCGGCCGGTGCCGCTGCACCGAGGCCGAGGTGAAAAAGTACCTGGGCCGGCTGTCCGGGCCTCTGCTGGACCGCATCGACCTCTATGTGGAGGTGCCCCCTCTGGCGTTTGAGGAGCTCTCCGCCCGTCCCGCCGGGGAATCCTCGGCGGAGATCAAAAAACGGGTGGATGCCGCCCGGGCCGTCCAGACCGCCCGCTTTGGTCCCGACGGCCCCGACTGCAATGCCCACATGGGACCACGGGCGCTCCAGGACCACTGCGCTCTGGACCAGGCCTGCACAGCCCTCATGCAGGGGGCCTTTGACCGCATGGGCCTTACCGCCCGGAGCTATGACCGCATCCTGCGGGTGGCCCGGACCATCGCCGACCTGGAGGGTGAGGTCCACATCCAGGTCCCCCATCTGGCTGAGGCCCTCCAGTACCGGGAGAGTGCCTATTTGCGGCGATAGACTGGACTTTTCTCCCCGGGACAACTATAATAGCCAAGAAAAACATCTGTTTTGGAACAGGAAAGGAAGTTCACATGACCGAAATGATCCTGCTCAAGCAGGGGGAAATGGTCCTGAAGGGGACCAACCGCTACACCTTCGAGGACAAGATGCGCGCCAATATTGCCCGGCGGCTGCGGAATCTGGGTAAGTTCAAGGTCTACACCCGCCAGTCCACCACCTATGTGGAGCCCCAGAGCGAAGACTGCGACATGGACCGGGCTTACGAGGCCATGAAGCATGTCTTCGGGGTGGTGGGACTCAGCCGGGCCAAGGCCTGCGAGAAGACCAGGGAGGCCATGCTGGAAACTGCCAGGAGCTATCTGGGGGACCGGCTCTCCGCCGCCAAGACCTTCAAGGTGGAGTCCAAACGGGCCGACAAGACCTTCCCCATGACCTCCATCGCCCTGAGCCAGTGGGTGGGCGGAGAGCTGGACGATCTCTACCCCAACCTCACGGTGGATGTCCACCACCCCGAGCTCACCGTCCACCTGGAGGTCCGGGACTATGCCGCCTTCGTCCACGCCGACCCGGAGCCGGGAGCCGGCGGCCTCCCCGTGGGCACCAGCGGCCGGGCGCTGAGCATGCTCAGCGGCGGCATCGACTCCCCGGTGGCCTCCTGGATGATGGCCAAGCGGGGGGTGGCCTTGGAGATGATCCATTTCTACTCCTACCCCTACACCTCTCCCGAGGCCAAGCAGAAGGTGCTGGATCTGGCCAGGCTCCTCACCCCCTGGACCGGCCGGCTCACCGTCCATGTGGTGCCCTTCACCCATATTCAGGAGGAGCTGCGCCGTTCCTGCCCCGAGGACTATTTCACCCTCCTCATGCGCCGGTTCATGATGCGCATCGCCGAGGGGGTGGCCCACCGCACCGGCTGCCACGCCATCATTACCGGTGAGTCCCTGGGACAGGTGGCCTCTCAGACCATGGACGCCATGGCCGTCACCGGGGCCGTCACCGCTCTGCCCGTCTTCCGTCCCCTGGTGGGCATGGATAAGGAGGAGGTGGTCCGTATCTCCAGGAAGATCGGTACCTTTGAGACCTCCATCCTGCCCTATGAGGACTGCTGCACCGTCTTCACCCCCCGCCATCCCCGGACCCGTCCCCGGCTGGAGGACATGGAGGCCATCGAGGCCCCTCTGGACATCGACACCCTGGTAACAGAGGCCCTGGAGGGCATTGAACGGGTCCAGCTGGGCTGATTTACCCCTGTTTTTTCCGCTCTGCCGCCCAGGTCCGGTATCGGACAGAGAACTGGAGGTCCCAGGTAAGGATATGGTCCTTCACCCACTGGTTGAGCAGCTCAAACAGCTCCTGGATCTCTTCTTGAGAACTGTCCTCGTGGATTTTTGAGGAGAGGGCCTTGACCTGAAAGGCAAGGTGCTTGTGCTCCGCCTGGTGTTCCCGGTATTGTCGGTCGTCAGACTGGACCATATATCCCTCCTCTGTGCTGAAATGGAGCTGGATGTAGTAGCGCAGATAGTCCAGCTCCTCCAGAGCGGCCTGGGCGCTGCTCTCCTGTCCCCCCTTTACCCGCAGGATAAAAAGATTGAGATGCTTCAAAAATTCCATATGCTGCCGGTCCACCACGTCAATGCCGGTCTCCAGCATGGGCTCCCAGGGGAAAATTTTATCCATCGGCCTGTCTCCTTTTCCGCTATTTGGAGCGGATTGTATTTTCTGTATAAGAGCATATTATACGTGCTTTTTCCCGTCAACGCAAGCAGTTTGAAGCCATATCCGCCGCTACATCATGGAAAGGAAGTCTCCCCATGTCCTATACCGCTGAGCTCATTGCCGTGGGCACAGAACTGCTGCTGGGCAATATTTCCAATACCGACGCCCAGATGATCTCCCAAGGTCTCTCTGCCATTGGCATCAACGTCTACTACCACACTGTGGTGGGGGATAATCCCGCCCGGCTCCGCTCCGCCGTGGACATCGCCAGGGACCGGGCCGACATCATCATCACCACCGGGGGCCTGGGGCCCACCTGTGACGATCTCACCAAGCAGACCCTGGCCGCCACCTTTGGCCTGCCCCTGGTCTTTCACCAGCCCTCCGCCGACCGCATCACCGACTACTTCCGGCGCCTGCATCCCGACCGGCCCATGACGGAAAACAACCTCCAGCAGGCCATGCTGCCCGAGGGCTGCACCGTCTTCGACAACGACTGGGGTACCGCTCCCGGCTGCGCCTTTACCGCAGGTGGCGTCCGGGTGATCATGCTCCCCGGTCCCCCCCGGGAGTGCCGGGCCATGTTCGAGCACCGGGCTCTCCCCTATCTGCGCGCCCTCTCCGACGGGGTCATTCTCTCTCGCACCCTGAAGCTCTTCGGTATCGGCGAGTCAGCCATGGAGGCCAGGCTCCGGGAAAAGATGAACAACATGAGCAATCCCACCCTGGCCCCCTATGCCAAGGAGGGGGAATGCGAGCTGCGCATCACCGCCCACGCCCCCACCGAAGAGGCGGCACACGCCCTCATTGCCCCCGTTGAGGCCGATGTCCGGGCCCTCTTCGGCCCCCTGGTCTACGGCGCCGACATAAAGAACCTGGAGTCGGCCGTCCTCCAGCTTCTCAAAGACAAAGGTCTCACCTTCGGCTCCGCCGAGAGCTGTACCGGCGGCCTCATCGCCAAGCGTATCACCGATCTGCCCGGGGCCTCCGCCGTCTTCAAGGGCGGCGTGGTGAGCTACACCGACGCCGTCAAGCACGGGGTCCTGGGTGTGCCCCAGGAGCTGCTGGACCAGTTCGGCGCCGTCTCCCCCCAGGTGGCCCAGGCCATGGCGGAGGGCGCCCGACGGGTGCTGGGCTGTGACCTGTCCGTCTCCACCACCGGAGTGGCGGGTCCCGACCGCGACGACCGGGGCAACCCGGTGGGGCTGGTGTATGTGGCCCTGGCCGGCCCCGGCTTCTGCCAGGTGAAGGAGCTCCACCTGGGGGCCTCCGGCCGGGCGGGCATCCGCAACCGTTCCGCCCATCACGCCTTTGACCTGGTCCGCCGGCATCTCACCGGCCTTCCGCTGGAATGAGCAAAATGTAAGCGGTCCATCCCCCTCACCAGGGGGCGGACCGCTTGTTTTTTGTCCCTGGATAACCAATGACCGTTGCTGCCCTGGGCCTCTATCAGACCAGCAAGGTGAGAAGGTGGGCCGGATGAGGCGTATTCCTTCCAGGTCATTCGCTGCCTCTCATGGACTTCGGGCTTGACCTCCACCAGAGCGGCCTCGTCGCCGTAGAGCTTGCTGTCGCGCTCCGGCAGATCCGCGGGGCCGGACCTTGGGGCTGTTTTCTTTCTTTAAATCGCTAAAGTAGCATGGCTGATTTTCCCCATTCTGTCAAGTTGACCTCACGATTTTTAAAAAAGGTGAATTTTGTGTTTACTGTCGCGCTTTAATGTGTTAACCTTGAAGAAATATCCCGGCCGGCGAAGCCGGCCCATTCTTGATCGTCCGGAAGGAGCATATTATGACAAAGGCAGAGCGCAGAGAGCGCAGTCTGGCGTTGTACGAGACCATCGCGAAGCTGAAGGACCCGGAGGAGTGCTGCCGGTTTTTTGAAGACCTGTGTACGCCTGTGGAGCTGCGGTCCATGGAGCAGCGATTCGATGTGGCAGTCTATCTCCAGCAAGGGCTGGTGTATCTGGATATTCTTGAGCGTACGGGGGCCAGCAGCGCCACCATCAGCCGGGTACGGCGAGCCATGTTGGACAATGGTGCGGGGGGCGTCATGCGGGACGTGATCCTCCGGAGCGGCCTGGATAAGCGGGAGGTTCCGCCTGTCCCCCAAGAAACACAGGAAAGCACAGTGGAAGAAGTGGAATGCAGTAACTGATGCTGGGCCACGCCGCCTTTGGCGCCTGTCCGGCGGGCAAGCGCGCTTTCTGGGGCATGGAGCACGTGGGACTCCATGTGGCCGCCGCCTCTTCCGCCCTTTCCACCTGGAGCATCTGTATGGTGGACCAGGGCGAGGTGGCTGGGCCATAAGTAATGGGCCGCTTCACAGCCCTATGGAGCCCTTATGCGGCAAGAAGACAGCCATCCCCTCCGGCATCACGCCGGAGGGGATGGCTGTCTTTCTTTCCATAGGACCGTCAATCGTCCACACGGATGCCTTCCAGTTCCTCCAGCTCCCGCACCTCCTCAGGCACCGGCCCCACAGCGCCGAAGCACAGCTTTTGGATTTTGGCCTGAAGGGGCTTTTTAAAGACCCCCATGACCTTGCCCACCACGATGGCGGTAATGACGGTCCCCTCCCGAATGCCCAGGAGGCCGTGGAGGAAAACAAAGGAGAGGACGATACCCAGAGCCACCGAGCTGCAATCCACCACAATCTTGACGTTGTGAAAGGGTTTCCCCACCTTCTTGGCGATGGCCTGGGTGAGGCCCTCCATAGGCATGGCCACCAGGTCAACCTCCATGTAGAGAAAGACGCCAAAGGCCACGGCGACGATGCTTATCGCCAGCATCACCAGCTGTCCACCGTAGGTGGGCAGGGTAAAGTCAGCCAGCAGCCATTTGGTGAAGTTGGTGAAATACCCAAAGACGGTGGAAAAGATGATCTGGGTCAGATTGATGAGACGAAACTCCCGCCGGAGGATGAGGATCTGCAACACGATGTAAACCCCGTACACCGCGATGACGCAGGTGCCCAGCTCCATGTTGACGATGAGGCTGATCACATATGGCAGGGAGGTCACAGGGGAGACACCCAGGTTGGAGTTGACCGCGAAGGCCACGCCCATCGCCATAAAGAACAGGCCGATGATGTAGAGTATGATGCGGGTTGCCCACTGTGCGGGGGTGCTTTTTTTCATTGACAGGACTCCTCTCTTTCCCGGTCTGCCCGCGGCGGCATCCTACCCGTGCCGTTTTGCCGCTCTCCCCGATGGCAAATACCGCCTGACCGCTCGGCTCACGGGGCAAACCCGTTCATTGAACTTGTTCATATAATATAAGTTTAACACCGGCTGGAAAAAGCGTCAATAGCCTCCAAAGGTCTGCTCTGCGATTGCCGCCCTCCCTCTCCATATGACAGGGGGACACGGGACGCCTGGGGCGCTTGCAGCGACCGCCCTTTTCCTGTATAATCCTTGATACAAAATTTGATCCATATCGAGGTAAGGGACATGGATATTGAAAATAAAAGCCGGCGGCAGCTTCAATCGGAGCAGACCAAGGACAGACTCTTCCACGCGGCCATGGAGCTCCTGGCGGAAAGGAACTTTGACGATATTACCATCCGGGACATCGTCGCCCGGGCTGAGGTATCCATCGGCACCTTTTATAATTACTATTCCACCAAAATGGAGGTCTTTTATGAGGCGTACCGCATTGCCGACCACTATTTTGCCGAAACGGTGGCCCCCCTGCTCTCTCAGGGAACGGTCCTGGAACGGATCATGTCGTTTTTCGACTACTACGCCCACTACTCCAGCGACCTCACAGACCTCCGGATGACCAAGCTGCTCTACAACCCGGATAATACGCTCTTCTGCCGCGACCCCCATCAGGGCATGGTGGGGGTACTCCTACAGATCATCCACAAGGGCCTGGACGAGGGCGCCCTGGTCAGCGGCGACAGTGCCGAGGAGATCGCCGAGTACCTGATGGTAGCCGTCCGGGGACTGGTCTATAACTGGTGTACTCGTGACGGCTCCTACGACCTGGCCGCCTCCACCCGGAGGTTTGTCCACCGCCTGCTGGCCTACTATCTCCCCGCCAGCGCAAAACCTGTTTAAAAGATATGGACGCCCAGAAGGCACACGCCTTTGGGGCGTCCATTTGTTTTCATCCGCGTTTCCAGAAAAATGTTGTCACACCCAAGCAACAGGTCCTTTGCCCCTGGGCGGCCCAATTTTTTCCTGAAGTGCGTCATGATTCCTGAAAAAAGTTGCTTTCTAGCAGTCAGCATCTCTCGCAGCTGGGCATAACGCTCATTTTCAGACAGGGCCTGGCCCGCTGTCGTCCTCAGAAGCTGTCGATATTTGTCCTCACATTGAGGACCTTTTTTCTTCTTTTGTCTCTACATGCAGGATTTTATTCCTTCTCCTGCGCTTTTTTTCTTAAAAAAGCGGACGAATTGAGTCCGTGGCAAAAAAATGATATTTCTTTGGAAAGCGGCTTGCATTTTCTCTAACGCATTGCTATAATAAAGCAACGGCTGTGGACAATCGTTTTCTATATGAAGACAGCTTGTCTCATCCGATCAGAACGGACAAGGAGGATCCAGCAACCATGAAAAAGTTTCTTGCATTTGCGCTTTCCTGCTCCCTGGCTCTGACGGCCCTGGCCGGCTGCTCCAGCACGCCGCCCAGTTCCGATGCGGAGACTGGCAGCCCCGACGCCTCCACCCCCGTGGCCGAGAGCGGCGACAAGGTGGTCCGCATCGGCGTTTTTGAGCCCTCCACTGGCGACTCCGCCTCCGGCGGAAAGAAGGAAATGCTTGGCATGCAGTACGCCAACACCGAGACTCCCACTGTGGAGGTGGGCGGCGAGACCTACACCGTAGAGCTGGTCTACGCCGACAACGGCTCCACCACCGACAAGGCCCCCACCGCCGCCTCTCAGCTGGTGAGCGAGGGCGTGGCCCTGGTGCTGGGCTCCTACGGCTCCGGCGTGTCCATTGCGGGCGGTCCCATCTTCGGTGACGCGGGCATCCCAGCCATCGGCGTCACCTGCACCAACCCCAACGTCACCGCCGGCAACGACTACTACTTCCGCATCTGCTTCCTGGACCCCTTCCAGGGCACCGTCCTGGCCAACTTCGCCACGGACAAGTTTGACGCGAAGGTGGCCTACTGCCTGGGCGAGACCGGCAACGAGTACGACCAGGGCCTGATCGCCTACTTTACCCAG
>DXCX01000062.1 GCA_019115785.1 Candidatus Intestinimonas merdavium
TCTACCTCTCCGACGAGTACGAGGACCTGCTGGCGGACGGTGTCTGGCAGCAGACTTTCACGGAAAAGCCGGAGGTGCTGACCGCGGAGGAGAAGCAGTCCTGGATGTCCGCACTCACCGGCGTCACCTGCGGCTCCGACGCTTTCTTCCCCTTCGGCGACAACGTGGAGCGGGCCAGAAAGTCCGGCGTCCAGTATATCGCCCAGCCCGGCGGCTCCATCCGGGACGACCACGTCATCGCCACCTGCGACAAATACGGCATCGCCATGGCCTTCACCGGCATGCGGCTGTTCCACCATTGACATGCCGGCCGCCCGCGGCCTCACCGCCGCTCAACTAAAGTACCTTGCCGCCTTCTTCATGGTCGTGGACCACATCGGCATGCTTTTTCTCCCCATGGCCCCATTTTTCCCAACGGACTCCCTGTGGTTCTACTCCTTCCGGTACCTGGGGCGGCTGGCCTTCCCCATCTTTGCCTTCTTTGCGGCTGAGGGCTGCCGGAAGACTTCAAACTACAGCCGTCACCTGCTGCGGCTAGGGCTCTTCGGCGCTGTCACCCATGTGGTGGCCTATGTTGCCACGGGCGGCACGTCGGGCAGCGTCATCGCCACCTTCTTCCTGGCCGCTGCCGCCATCGGCTTCTGCCGTACGGTGTGGGCCGAGGGATATGCCTGGACCGCCCTTCCGGTCACCGCCGGGCTTTTGCTGCTGGCCCAGCTGCTGCATGTGGACTATGGCTGGGTGGGCGTGCTTACGGTCCTGGCGGTATATGCCGCAGGAGAAAGCCGCAGGCGGGCGCTTCTGGCCCTGACCGGCTGTCTTCTTCTCTACTACCTGGGTATGAACTTGTGGTCCTATCTCGGCCCCTCCGCCCTCGCCCTGCTGAGATCCCGCGGCTGGGGGTCACTGTTCAGGCAACTGGGTGTGTGGACACAAGAGCCCTATTTCCGGCACTTTTCTCTGCCCTATTCCCTCCTGATGGCGGGCTTTTCCTGCCTGGCGCTTCTCCCCCTCTCCCAGTATAACGGACAGCGGGGCGGTGGGAGCCGTTGGTTCTTCTATTGGTTCTACCCCGGCCATCTGGTGGTTTTGTATGCGCTGAGCATGCTCATGGGGTAGTCCCTTACATCTCGATATGGGAGGTCCTTACCTGTGAAAGTCCTTGTTGTAGGCGGCGGCGGCCGTGAGCACGCCATCGTCCGTACTCTGGCCAAGAGCCCCAAGATCGACGCTCTCTACTGCGCCCCCGGAAACGGCGGCATCGCTGCCCAGGCCCAATGCGTACCCATCAAGGCCACCGATGTGGAGGCCATGGTGGCCTGGGCCAAGGAGCATGCCATGGACTTTGTCGTGGTTGCGCCTGACGACCCCCTGGCCTTGGGCATGGTGGACGCCCTGGAGGCGGCGGGTATCCCCGCCTTCGGCCCCCGAGCCAACGCCGCCGTCATTGAGGCCAGCAAGGTCTTTTCCAAAGCTCTGATGGAAAAATATCACATCCCCACCGCCAAATACCGTGCCTTTACCGACCTGGAGGAGGCCCTCGCCTACATCCGCCAGGAGGGATCCCCCATTGTAGTGAAGGCCGACGGCCTGGCCCTTGGCAAGGGTGTGGTAGTGGCCCAGACAGCGGCCGAGGCCGAGGAGGCCGCCCGGAGCATGATGGCCGACGGCAAGTTCGGCGCCGCCGGCGCCAAGGTGGTCATCGAGGAATGTATGACCGGCCCTGAGGTCACCGTGCTGTGCTTTGTGGACGGGGAGCACCTCTCCCCCATGCCCTCCTCCCGGGACCACAAGCGGGCCTATGACGGAGACAAGGGGCCCAATACCGGCGGTATGGGGGCCGTCTCCCCTGCCCCCGGCTACACCCCAGAGATCGCTGAACGCTGCATGAAAGAGATCTTCCTCCCCACCGTAGCCGCTCTGAAGGCGGAGGGACGCCCCTTCCACGGGGTACTTTACTTCGGCCTCATGCTCACCCCTGACGGCCCCAAGGTGGTGGAGTACAACGCCCGCTTTGGCGACCCGGAGTGCCAGGCCGTCCTCTCGCTTCTGGAGAGCGATCTCATGGACATTTTCCTGGCCTGCCGCGCCGGCACTCTGGACCAGCTGGACATCCGCTGGAAGGAGGCCGCCGCCTGCTGCCTGGTGCTGGCCTCTGGGGGCTACCCGGGCAAGTATGCCACCAGCTATCCAATCAATGGCCTGGAGGAGGCCGGGAAGACCGCCGTGGTCTTCCACGCCGGCACCAAGCTAGACGAGGGGGGCGTCATCCGCACCTCCGGCGGCCGGGTGCTGGGGGTCACCGCCGTGGGCCGTGACCTGGAGGCCGCCATCGACGAGGCCTACGCCGCCGCCAAACATATCTCCTTCCAGGACATGCACTTCCGAACCGACATCGGGCGCACCGTCTGAACCCATTGCGGCCCAACGGCTGCAACCGGTGGTTGTCAAATTGATGGTTGCTGAATAACCCATCATCTCTTAAGGCAGAAAAACAGGCTGCGGATCCCTTTTATTGGGACCCACAGCCTGTTTTTGTATTATGCTCCGGTGACGTCCACCGAGATGCCATTGACCGATACCTCGCCATCGGCAGGAATCAGGATGTATTTTCGCCCATCGATGACCCGGGTCTCTATAAGGGCGCTACGCTCCGGGTCGATGTTGAGGACCACCTCTTCGGTTTTGACCTCAAAGCGGCGGCTGTCGATGAGATTGGCCGGTGAGAGCACCGCTCCCGCTCCGAATCGCTCTCCACACTTGTCCAAAAAGGTCTGAGCCTCCCCCTCGTCGGCGCCGCAGTCGGTGAGGATACCTCCCAGCTCCCCCGCCGTGAGCGCCAACGGCTCCGGATCATGGCTCTCCTTGTGGGCCTCGATCCTGGCCCGCAGCTCCTGGTGGACTGCCTGGACCAGCTCCAGGCTGCACTTCTCTCCCAGGGCCTCTGTGAGGGCCCCTTCAAAGGCCTCCTTCTGCTCCGCCGCCGACATAGGCGGTTCGGTGCGGAAGACGGCGTCAATGAACTCCTGGTGGAGCTGCTCCGGTTTCCGGGCGTAAAAGAGGGCGTTATAGATATTGGCGGCCCTGTCATCAAAGGCAGGGAACAGGAAACCCAGCTCCGGCTGGGAGACGATCTGTCCCGGGGTGCAGCTGTGGAACTCGTTTTCTCCAGGGAAATAGCCCAGCTCCGGCTTTCCGTCCTTTACCGGGCAGACACAGCAGACAAAGTAGGAGAAAACCTGATCACCCCCATCGGTCTGGACCTCACCGTCCTTGCCGCGGTAGGGCACATCATAGACATCGTGTCCCATCAGGATGAGGTAGTTGCTCCCCTCCAGGTCCAGGGCATGGATGGCCTTTTCATAAAAGGCCTGCCGCAGGGCGCTATCCCCCAGACCGGAGTCCCGCAGGCCCATGAGGAGCCGGTGCTCCTCACTGTCGGCCACCTGCCGGGTGTCAAAGACGATGTCGATGAGGTGCTTCCCCAGGGTGCCGGTGAGGGTCTTCTTCAGCAGACTCAGGTACTTTTCCGACTCCTCCTGGGGCATGGCCCCCAGAGAGCTGTCAATGTAGGAGATGATTTCTCCGCTTCCGTTCACATAGCAGCCATATACCTGGCTGATGGCGCTCCGATCCGGGCGAAACCGCCGGCGCAGCTCGTTCAATTCCTTCTGATTCATAGTCGATACCTCGCTTTTTACTCTGTGATCCGGGCCGCCGTGCAGACCCGTTTCCACCGCCCCCGCAGATAGACGGTGCCGCTGATGAGGATGCCCAGCACCCAGCCGATGGGATAGGACCAGTAAAGGGCCTCTTTTCCGTAAAAATGGGCCAACAGGTAGGCCGCAGGGACCCGGGCCGCCCACAGGGCCACGATGTTGGACACCATGGGGGTCACCACAGCGCCGGCACCTCGGAGGGCGTTGTTGAGCGGATACATGATGGCCAGCAGCACCATGGTGGAGAGGACCCGGACCAGATAGGCCTGGCCTGCCTGGATTACTGCCGGATCAGAGCTGAAAATGGAGAGGAAAAGGGCCCCGTTGGGCACCACCAAAGCCGACATAACGGCGCATACCACGATGCACAGCACCAGTGCCTTTCGCACACCGTTCTTCACCCGGTCCATCTGTCCCGCGCCCACGTTCTGCCCCACATAGGTGGTCACGGCCAGCGCGAAGCTGTCGATGGGCATAAAGGCAAAGGTGTCGATCTTATTGGCAGCGGAAAAGCCAGCGGCAAACTGTTCCCCGAAGCTGTTGATGAGGGCCTGTAGCACCAGGATGGCCACCGCCAGCTGACACTGTTGGATGCCCGAGGGCACACCCAGCCGCAGTACCCTCCGAAGCAGCCTTTTCTCCACCGCCAGACGAAAGGGCTGAATGGAGAAATCGTGATATTTTCTGTTCACATAGCGGATGCCGAAGAGCCAGGAGCTGATTTGGGCGATGATGGTGGCAAAGGCCACGCCGAAGACATCCCAGTGGAGGACCAGCACGAAGACCAGATCCAGCACGGTATTGATGACACATGCCACCGCCAGGAAGAGCAGGGGCGTCCGGCTGTCCCCCAGGCCCTGGAGGATGCCGGCGTTGATGTTGTAGCCCAAACTGCCGATGATGCCGGCAAAGACCACCAGCAGGTAGATGTGGGCCTGGGCATAGACATTCTCCGGCACCTGGATGAGACGCAGCATGGGACCGGCGATGACCAGTCCGAAGATGGTGAGGGGAACGATACTGACCATAAATGCCCCGTACACCGTATTCACACCGCGGCGGACCGCGTCCTTATCCTCGGAGCCAATAAACTGGGCAATCATGACGCTGGCGCCGATGGAGAGACCGATAAACAGCGACGAGAGCAGAAAAACCACTGGGAAGGCGATCCCCACCGCCGCCAGGGCGGTGGTGCCCACAAACTTGCCCACCACCCAGCTATCCACCATGTTATAGAGCTGCTGAAAGGCATTGCCCACCAAAAGGGGCAGGGAAAACCGAACAATGAGCCCAAGAGGCTCCCCCCGGGTCATGTCGATGGTTTTCTCGCATCCCACGGACACCTCCTCCCTCCTCTCTTACGTGTGCTCCCGGAGGTACTTCTGATACAGAAGGCGAAGTCCGTCGGGGATGAGCTGACCGTCCACCACATCAATGAGGTCGGTGCCGGCGGCGATGACCGGCGCCAGGCCGCCGGTGGCCACCACAACGGCCTCCGGCTCGTCGAGCTCCTCCCGGGCCTGGGTGATGAGGCGCTCCATGGCGCCGATGTATCCCAGCACCGCTCCGGCCTGGATCTGGCCCACAGCGGTGCCGCTGAGGACCCGCTCCGGCAGCGCCAGATTTACCTGGGGCAGCAGGGCGGTCTTCTGGAACAGGGCCTCGATGGAGATGCGGGCACCCGCCGTGATACACCCTCCCATGTAGACCCCTTGCCGGCTAATGGCATCCACCGTGGTGGCGGTGCCCATGTCGGCCAGAATCAGGGGGGCGCCGTACTTGTGTATGGCCGCCACACAGGCCACCGAACGGTCGGTGCCCAAGTGCTCATTGCTCACCACCCCATAGGGAAGACCGGGGTCCACGTCCACATCCACCACAATGGGTGTCTTGCCCAGATAGCGGACCAGCGCGTCGGTGAGGGCCGCCATGACCGGCGGCACCACCGAGCTGATGATCACAGCCTCCAGCTCTTCCGGCTTCAGCTCCAAGCGGGAGAGCTGGTTCCAGATGTCCATCCCCAGCTCGTCGGAGGTCCGTCCAGTCACCGTGGTCAGCCGGAAGCTTCCCGCAAGAGCTTCCCCGCTGAATAGACTGAATACCATATTGGTGTTGCCCACGTCGATGGTCAGCAGCATATCCGTCACTTCCTTCTGCCGGTCATTGGCCGGCCCTGTTCTCTTCAATTCGGAAGAGGGGAGCGCCCTCTCCCAGCTCAATGACACCGTACGTGCCCCTGCTCCCCATGCAGGAGCCCGGGTTCATAAGGTGCAGCCCCATAAGGTCACGCTCCAGAGGGATGTGGGTGTGGCCGCACAGCAGAATATCGGCCTGGACCTCCCGGGCCGCCGCCATCGCCAGAGAGTAGCCCATCTTTACCCGGTACCGGTGTCCGTGCGCCATGAGGATGCGCCTTCCCTCCACCAGCAAGACCCGCTGGTCGGGTACCTCGGTAAAGCCGTCGCAGTTGCCGCACACGTTCTGCATGGCCTGGGTCACGGGCAGGCGCTGCCGAAGGGCGTCAAAGTCCCGGCACAGGTCCCCCAAGTGGAGGATCAGGTCGGGCTTCTCCCGGGCCGCCGCCCGCGCCATGGCGTCCACATCCCCGTGGGAGTCGGACAAGACCAACAACTTCTTCATTTCGGTCACCTCCGGAAAAAAGTCACATATAATACCATGAGTCCGGTCATATCTTAGATGGAGGGATTCTACATGGCAAGCAAATCTCAGCCCGGCAGCATCCTGAACACGCCCCAGGCGGAAAAGCTCCTCAGGGACAAGGCGGCCCTGGAAAAGCTGCTCCGCTCCCCCGACACCAAGGCCCTTATGGAAATGCTGGAGCGCCAGGGAGGACTCCAGGCGGCGGCCGATGCCGCCATGCGGGGGGACACCACCCAGCTCCAGAGTCTGGTGGGTAAGGTCATGGGGAACCCCGCCGGCGCCGGCGTGGTGGAGCGCATCACCCGCAGCGCGCCAAAACCGTAATACCCGCCCGGCCGCCGGGCAAGGAGGGAGGGAACGGCCATGTCGGACGGCTTTTCAGAAAAACTCAACGCCATCCTGGCGGACCCCGACGCCATGGGCAAGATCCTATCCCTGGCCCAGAGCCTGGAGGGGGAGTCCCCCTCCGACGAACAGGAAACAACAGATCAAGGGGAAAAGGCCCCTCCTCCCCCCGGGGATCAGGCGCATCCTGCCCCTGACCTAAGCGGTTTGCTGAGCACTCTGACCGGAGGTACCGGAGATGGTCTGGACCCCCGACTCCTCAGCCTGGCGGGGCGGCTGCTTTCCGAGTGGAACCGTCCTGACGACCATAAGACCGCCCTGCTGGCCGCTCTGCGGCCCTATGTGAAGCCAGAGCGCTATGCCAAGGTGGACCGGGCCATCCAGATCGCCAAATTTTCCCGGCTTATCCGGGTGGCTCTGGCCGCCCTGCGGGAAGGAGGGGGACAAGAGGATGTATAACCGTTATATCCCCCATTCCGGCGGCTACGAACGGGTCGTGATGGAGGATGGACAGCCCCAGGGAGCAGGCGGAGAACATCATCAGGACCGGAGACCGCCGCCCGCCGGGGGACCGGCAGGCGGCGGTCATGGTGCCTGGCTCACCGGGCTCCTCAAGAGCCTGGGGCTGGAAAATCTGGACCGTGGAGACATCCTTCTGATGCTCATCCTGCTCCTGCTGCTTACCGATGGCGACGACCTGGAACCGGTCATCACCTTGGGGCTCCTGCTGCTCTTCGGCCTGGGCGGCCGGGAGCGGGGGGAGAAGGGGTGATTATGGTGTGGTCTGTTCGTACAGGACCGTACCGTCCGGCAGGGTAAATCTGTCCTTCTCTGCCGCCTGGAGCACCTCTGCGTCGGTGGAGCGCATACGCATGACCACCACGTCATCCTTGACAGTTTCCGAGGACACCAGCAGACCGTTGTCTGTGGAGACCCAGTATCGCTCCAGGTAGCCCAGAGTGTCTACAGCGGTCTCCACATAGATGCAGGGCACTCCATCCCGAGTTACGTAATTGGCGTCCACAATGGCCTCCGTGTCCAGCGCCAGTACATCCTCATAGGTGGGGATGTGCTGGGCCAGATCGGCTCCGCTCTCCCCCACCGGCCACGACTTGACCTCCGTACTGTTGGCGTACCAGCGATAGAGGGTCCCCGCCCCGCTTTCCGGGTCTGTGTAGACGATGGTATATTGGGTGCCCATGGGCTGGAAGCTCTGGGTCAGCTCAATGCTGGTCCAGGCCCCATCCACCAGTACGTTGGCGGTAAAGCTCCCCGCCTGGTCCGTCCCGGTGGCCATCTCCACCGTGACGGTCCGGGCATAGTTGTCCGGCCGGGTGAGGGTGGCGATGATGCTCTGCACCGTCTTTGGGGTGGTGCGCACCGGCAGCACCTGGCCTCCCCCCTCCAGGCTCTCCTCATCCCCGGGGGCCGAGCCCTCTGGCGTAGGCAGGACGATCTCCGCCCCATTGCCGGCAAAAATATTGAGTCCAAAGCTGGAGACCAGCGCCACCGCCATCACCAAGACGATGAGCAGGAAAAGCACCAGCTTGTTTTTTCGTTCCATCCCGCTCCCTCCCGGCGCGGCCCTGGACTCAGGCCCGGAACTCCTCCGGCGCCTGGTCCCGCAGACCGAATTTCCATTCGATGGCGTCGGCAATGCGCCGACAGGCATGGCCATCCCCGTAAGGGTTGACGGCGTGGGCCATCTGGGCATAGACCGACGGGTCCTCCAGCAGGAGACTTCCCAGGCGGTAGACCTCCTCCTACTCCGTCCCTGCCAGTCG
>DXCX01000063.1 GCA_019115785.1 Candidatus Intestinimonas merdavium
CATCATGGCCGACGAGCCCACCGGCGCCCTGGACTCCAAGACAGGGCGGCAGGTGCTGGAGATCCTCCACAGCCTTCACGAGGACGGCTCCACCATCATCCTCATCACCCACGACAACGGCATTGCCGCCACCGCCGAACGCATCGTCCGCCTCTCCGACGGACACATCATCGCCGACGGTTCCAGAGAGGAGGTAGGACTGTGAACTTCTCCCAGGCCTTCAAAATGGCGGCCAAGTCCATCTCGGCCAACAAGGGCCGCTCCGCCCTCACCATGCTGGGCGTCATCATCGGCCTGGCCGCCGTCATCATCCTGGTATCCTACGCCCAGGGCCAGAACATGGCCCTTCGGGCCTACTATGAGAGCATGGGCACCAATACCATCTCCGTCTCCGCCTACTCCTACCGGGGAAATGTGGATGTGGCCTCCGCCCTTTACGACTACTGCCTCCAGCTGGACGACCTGGTGCTGGGCGTCTCCCCCACGGGGTACATCTATTCCGACCCCGTCATCAAGTTTGAGTCCAAAACCATCTCCCGCCAGTGGCAGAATATGGGGGGCGGCGCCATGATGTCCGCCGGAGAATACCCCCAGATCGTCCTGGGCAACGACAAGTATGGCCTGTGCAGCGACTATAAGATCGCCAAGGGCCGGGATCTCTCCTATCTGGATATTGAAAAGGAGAATCAGGTGTGTGTTCTGGGCTCCGCCGTGGCAGACGAACTCTTCGGCTTTGCCGACCCGGTGGGCAAAACCATCACCCTCAACGGCACTCCCTTTTTGGTCATCGGCGTCTATGAGAGCAAAAGCGCTGGCGTCAATGTAGGCAACTCCGAGGAGAGCCAGTGGATTCAGGAGACCATCAATCGCCAGGACTATATTCTGGTCCTGCCCTCCACCATGACCCGGCTCTTCAACAACAATCAGCCCATTGAAAATTATATTATCAAGGCCAAGGACGCCGAGTCTCTCAAGGAGGTCTCCACCCTGGTCAACGGGTTTCTGGCCGGCTTTATCAGCAACGACAACGGCTACTACTACATCGACAACCCCACCAGCTACCAGAATGAGCAGGCTGAGGCCGACAAGCTCCAGCAGCGCTTCCTGGGCGGTATCGCCGCCATCTCCCTGCTGGTGGGCGGCATCGGCATCATGAACATCATGCTGGTCACCGTCACCGAGCGCACCCGGGAGATCGGCATCCGCAAGGCCATCGGCGCCGAGCGCAAGAGCATCATCGTCCAGTTTCTCATCGAGGCCGCCATGATCTGCGGCATCGGCGGCATTTTCGGCATTCTGGTGGGATACCTGGGCACCTTGATCGTGGGCAAGATGAACTTTGATATCATATTGATCCCCAGCGCCGGCATCACCGTGGGGGCTTTCCTCATTTCGGTGGCCCTGGGCATCATCTTCGGGCTCTACCCCGCCGTGAAGGCCAGCGGTCTTCAGCCGGTGGAGGCCCTGCGGGCGGATTGATCCGGCCGATCTCAACTGCAAGGAGAGAAAAGCTATGAGAATGAAACGACTCCTGGCGCTGCTGCTGGCATGCGCGGCCATCGTGGGCATGCTGGTCCTCCCGTCCTCGGCCGGCGCCGCCACGACCACCGCGTTTACCGACATCTACGACACCAACGTGGCCCAGGCCGCCGAGACCCTGCGCCTGCTGGGTATTGTCAGCGGTACAGGCGGCACCGCTTTCCAGCCCGACCGGGCCCTCACCCGTGCGGAGTTCTGCAAGCTGGCCGTGGAGCTTATGGGCAACGGCGACAAGGTGGCCGCCCAGATGAACCGCACTGTCTTCCAGGACGTACCCAGCACCCACTGGGCTCGGGGCTATATCGCGGTTGCCACACAGGGCACCACCACCGGCTCCGGCGACACCGCCGTCACCACCCCCGGCATCATCCGGGGTGACGCCTACGGCAACTTCAACCCCGACCGGACCATTACCTATGGCGAGGCCGTCACCATTTTGGTCCGTATCCTGGGCTATGGAGACAGCGATGTGGGTATGGTCTGGCCCGACGGCTATCTGGCTAAGGCCGGTGAACTGAAGGTCACGGAGGGGCTGAACCTCTCCGCCAATGACACCATCACCCGGGGACAGGCCGCGGTGATGATGGAAAATTTGCTCTTCACCAACAGCAAGGACGGAAAACAGTACCTCACCACCCTGGGCTGCACCATCACCGACGAGACCATCCTTTTTGATGTGGCGGCCACCGCCCCTGACGGCTCCTCCGGCGTAAAGGTGACCGGAGACAAGGTCTACAAGACCAACCACGCCCCCTTCTCGGACGATCTGGTGGGCCGGCGTGCCAAGCTGCTGCTGGATGAGGATGAGAAGGTGCTGGACATTCAGGTCTCCACCACCGGTACCCAGAAGGTGGTCACCGTCCAGAGTCTGGACTACAACAGCATAAAGGTCACCGGCGGCTCCAGTGTTGACATTGAGGCCCCCAAGGAGACCGTGGTGTGGAAGGATGGCAAGGAGACCAAATACGAAGACCTCTACCTCTCCGGTCTGATGGCCGGCACACAGGCCCTCCTGCAATACACCGCTTCGGGTGAGCTGGAATACATTTTCCTGCGCAGCTCCGCCAAGACGGACAGCGGCACCCGGGTCATCAAAAACGTCCCCAACTACGCCGATGACCTGGCCTATACCGTCTACAAAAACGGCAGTCCGGCCAAGGGCTCTGACATCCGCCAGTACGACGTAACCACCTTTGACTCGGCCAACAACGTGATGTACGTCTCGGACGCCCGCATCACCGGTGTGTTTGAAAATGTCTATCCCAACCGGGAGACTCCCGCCACCATCACGGTGCTGGGCCATGAATTTACGGTGCTGCCCAGCGCGGTCACCGATCTGAGCAACTTCAGCATTGGGCAGACCATCACCCTGCTCCTCTCCTACAACGGACAGGTGGCCGGCGCGGTGGAGCCCACAGTGCTCCGCTCCACCACCGTAGGAACGGTCACCAGCATCAGTGAGGGCAAGGCCACCGTAACTGCCATCAACCTCAGAGATGAAAACGGCAAGCCTCTGGAGCTCTCCGGCGCCACTTCCTATACCGGAAGCCGGGCGGATGAGATGCTGGGCCAGCTGGTCACCGTCTCCTCCTCCTCTAAGGGGCGTATCACCATGACAAAGCTTACGGGCAACGCCTCCAAGGCTCCTTTGGACGTGGCCGCCCGCCGTATGGACACCGTATCCCTGGCGGACAATGTCAAGCTCTATGAGCAAGCCGGGACCGGCGCTCTGACGGAGATCAAGCTGGAGGACATCACCCGAAACACCGTTCCCGCCGACCAGATCACCTATGTCCACAAGGACCACGCCGGCAAGGCGGACATCGTGATCTTCAACGACGTCACAGGCGACCGCTATGACTACGGCTTCATCCAGTACAAGCCCACGTCCAACGGAAGCGGTCAGGTTTCGACCTTCGTTGTCGTAAGCAACGCCCTTCATCCCACCGGCGGCACCTCCATGCTGATGACCGACCCGAGCAACACCACCTATATCCAGACCGGCGGCGTTGTGACCGGCCCGGTCCGCGGCGAGTCCACCACACTGGGCGGCATCGTGGGACTGCTCTCCGACACGGTCCGCACCTCTGACTTTGATGTGGACGCCATGACGGTCACCACACCCAGTATGGTACTCCCCATCTCCAAGCGGGTAATGTGCTACAACAGCAGCACCAAGGAGTGGTTCTCCGTGGGAGACGGCAGCAAGGATGAGAACTTTGTGACCGCCCTCAACCTGGCCCGCGCCTTCTCTGACACCGCCACCATCTACTATGACAAGGCGCCCGACCAGGGCGGCAAGGTCCGTCTGGTCGTGGTGGGCTGACACACCTCTCAGACATATGCTTGCCGCTGCAGGCGGCTTGCGCAAGCGGGGGCCTCCGGGAGATTTTTCCCGGAGGCCCCCGCTTATTCGCTATCTTGGAGGATAAAAAAAGCATGGGCTCCAATGTGCCGGAGCCCATACTTTTTCTCTTGAAGGGGAATTACTTCTTCAGGTTGAAGAAGGCGTCCTTGCCCAGGTACTGGGCCACCTCGTCCAGCTCCTCCTCGATGCGCAGCAGCTGGTTGTACTTGGCCACACGGTCGGTGCGGCTGGGGGCGCCGGTCTTGATCTGGCCGGCGTTGGTGCCCACCACGATGTCGGCAATGGTGGTGTCCTCGGTCTCACCGGAGCGGTGGGACACGATGGCGGTGTAACCGGCACGGTTGGCCATCTGGATGGCGTCCAGGGTCTCGGTCAGGGTACCGATCTGGTTGACCTTGATGAGGATGGCGTTGGCGATCTTGTTCTCCAGACCCATCTTCAGGCGCTCAGTGTTGGTGACGAAGAGGTCGTCGCCCACCAGCTGGACGCGGTCGCCCAGGGCCTTGGTCAGCATCTGCCAGCCCTCGATGTCATCCTCGCCCATGCAGTCCTCCATGGAGATGATGGGGTAGTTGTCGGCGAACTTCTTCCACATGTTGACCATCTGCTGCTTGGTCATGGTCTTCTTGGCCTTGGGCAGATCATAGCAGCCGGTCTCGGCGTTGTACCAGTCGGACACGGCGGCGTCAATGGCGATCATGAAGTCCTCGCCGGGCTTGTAGCCAGCCTTCTCGATGGCAGCCACGATGCACTTGAAGGCGTCCTCATCCTTCTTCAGGTTGGGGGCGTAGCCGCCCTCGTCGCCCACGCCGGCGGCGGGGGTGCCGTTCTCCTTGAGAACAGTCTTCAGGGTGTGGAAGACCTCGGCGCACATCTGGAGGGCCTTCTTCCAGCAGCAGGCGCCCACGGGCATAATCATGAACTCCTGGATGTCCACGTTGTTGGTGGCGTGGGCGCCGCCGTTGAGAATGTTCATCATGGGCACGGGGAGGGTCTTGGCGTTGACACCGCCAATGTAGTTGTAGAGGGAGCAGCCCAGGCTCTCAGCAGCGGCCTTGGCGCAGGCCAGAGAGGCGCCCAGGATGGCGTTGGCGCCCAGACGGCTCTTGTTGGGGGTGCCGTCCAGCTCGATCATGGCCTTGTCGATGGCGGTCTGATCCAGCACGTTCATGCCCACCAGGCACTCTGCGATCTCATTGTTCACATTCTCCACAGCCTTGAGAACGCCCTTGCCCAGGTAACGCTCCTTGTCGCCGTCCCGGAGCTCACAGGCCTCATGGACGCCGGTGGAGGCGCCGGAGGGGACGGAGGCGCGGCCCACAGTGCCGTCTTCCAGGTAGATCTCCACCTCCACGGTGGGGTTGCCGCGGGAGTCCAGGATCTCACGGCCCAGGACGTCAACGATCTCGATGATCTGCTTCATGGATGAAAACTCCTTTCGTATTGGGGCGGGCGGACCCGCCATACAGGGGATGTTCGGTGGGGGGCGGACCTCCGGCCCGCCGGGTCAGCCATTTATGGTAGGGCGGGAAGGACTCCCGCCTGATACCCGTTCTCAGTTGAGGATCAGCGTCTCTCCGTCCATCTCGGCGGGCTTTTCCAGGCCCATCAGGTCCAGCATGGTGGGGGCGATGTCGGCCAGCTTGCCGTCCCGCAGCTTCACGTCGGCGCCCACGATATAGAAGGGCACCGGGTTGGTGGTGTGGGCAGTATAGGGGGTGACCCCGTCATCCTCCAGCATGCGGTCGGCGTTGCCGTGGTCGGCGGTGATAAGGGAGATGCCGCCCATCTTGGAGGTGGCCTCCACCACGCGGTTGACGCACTCGTCTACCGTCTCCACCGCCAGCCGGGCGGCCTCATACACACCGGTGTGGCCCACCATGTCGCAGTTGGCAAAGTTGAGGATGATGACATCATAGTTGCCGCTCTCGATGCGCTCCACACAGGCATCGGTGACCTCATGGGCGCTCATGTCGGGCTTGAGATCATAGGTGGGCACGGAGGGAGAGGGAATGAGGACCCGGTCCTCACCGGGGAAGGTCTGCTCCACACCGCCGTTGAAGAAGAAGGTCACGTGGGCATACTTCTCCGTCTCGGCAATACGCAGCTGGGTGAGCCCCAGGTTGGAGATATACTCCCCAAAGATATTGGAGAGCTTTTGCTTGGGAAAGGCCACCGTCACATTGGGCATGGTGGCGTCGTACTCGGTGGTGCACACATAGTGGAGGGGGAAATAGCCCTTCTTCCGCTCCAGGTCGGTAAAATCGGGGTCCACCAGGGCGCGGGTGATCTCCCGGGCCCGGTCGGGCCGGAAGTTCATAAAGATGACCGAGTCGTTCTCCGAAATGACCGCCTCCTTGCAGCAGAGGACAGGCACCACGAACTCGTCGGTGACCTCGGCGTCATAGGACTTCTGGACTGCGGCCACGGGGTCAGCCTCGAAGGGAGCCTCTCCCATCACCAGGGCATCATAGGCCTTCTGAAGGCGCTCCCAGCGCTTGTCGCGGTCCATGGCATAGTACCGGCCGGAGATGACGCCGATGTGGGCATTGCCCAGAGCCTGGCACTTCTCCTGAAGCCGGGCGACAAAGTCCTTGCCGGAGGAAGGGGGCACATCGCGGCCGTCCAGGAAAGCGTGGACGTAGACCTTGGTGAGCCCCCGCTGCTTGGCCATATCCAGGGCGGCAAAGATGTGGTCGATGTGGCTGTGGACGCCGCCATCGGACATCAGGCCCATGATGTGGAGGGCCGTCCCCTTGGACTTGCAGTCATCCATGGCGGAGACATAGGCCTCATTGGTAAAGAAATCGCCGTCGGCGATGGCCTTGGTGATCCGGGGCAGGTCCTGGAAGACCACCCGGCCGGCTCCGATGTTGGTGTGTCCCACCTCGGAGTTGCCCATCTGACCCTCGGGCAGACCCACGTCCAGACCGGAGGCCGACAGCTTGCAGCCGGGATTCTCGGCAAAGATGCGGTCCAGGTGAGGCTTCCGGGCGTTGGCAATGGCGTTGCCCATGGTCTCCTCACGCAGGCCGAAGCCATCCATAATGATCAGCGTGGTAGGTGTTTTATTCATATCTGAACCTCGTATTCTAACTCAAGTCACATGCCCGCTCGGCATGTCGCCGCTCTCCATGGAGCACGTGCGGCCTTAGTCCTCCTGATTCGCCGCGTTGATGATCTCCACAAACTGCTCCGGCTTCAGCGACGCGCCGCCAATCAGGCCGCCGTCTTCCCCGCGCGATGCTGCCATCGCGCGGGGGCCCCATGGACTTCACATCCTCGGGCGAAATCAATTCGCCCTGCGGCAAGCCCCTTGGGCTTGGTCGCGCCTGACGGCGCGGCTCGCTTTCGCTCGCTTGTGGACGCCGGCTCCTTAGTCCTCCTGATTCGCCGCGTTGATGATCTCCACAAACTGCTCCGGCTTCAGCGACGCGCCGCCAATCAGGCCGCCGTCCACATCGGGCTGAGCAAGGAGCTCAGCGGCGTTCTTGGGGTTCATGGAGCCGCCGTACTGGATGGTAACGGAACGGGCCACCCGTGCGCCATAGAGCTTACGGATGACGGCGCGGATGGCCTGGCAGACCTCTCCGGCCTGCTCGGCGGTGGCGGTCTTGCCGGTGCCGATGGCCCACAGG
>DXCX01000064.1 GCA_019115785.1 Candidatus Intestinimonas merdavium
CAAGTACCAGTTGACCATTCCGCTCATATACGGTAAACTGGTCTTGCTTTTTCTTTTGCTTCACAAACTAAGAATAAAGCAACGAGCGAGGTTTGGAAACCCTTTTGGGCTCCAAACCTCGCTCATTTTTATGGCTTCATTTTGCAACGCGCCCTTTCATCTGTCGAAAACATGTACATGGTCCGGATGATGTACGGGAGCTCCACGGAGTTCCGCCGCACGCAGACCACGGAATGGGCCTCCATCTGTTTTTCCGGGGGCATGTGGCTTGGAAAAATTCTGCCGAAAATGGGCAAGACAATAGTCAGATGAGCTTATCCGCCCAGGGTGAGGCCGGAGCTCCCCAGACCATCCTTTTCCAGCATGCGTTCCAGTACCTCCACGTCGCTGGTGATGTCCATGGCATCGTCCTGGAAGAGGCGGTCCAGCTGCTGCTCAAAGCCCTCCACCACCTTATCCATCATACCCTCGATGCGCTCTTTGGCGGCGGAGATGTTCTCACCCTCTACCCCCTGAGCCTCCAGCTGGGCATAGGAGCCCAGAATCTTTAAGGTTGTAGGCAGGTAGTAGTTCAAGAAGCTGCGGAGCTTGCCCTCCTTATCGGGCTTTTCCCGCAAATAAGCAAAGATATTGCCGGTGATCTCACCGATGCGGTCGATCTTTCGGCTCATTTCCGGGTCCTCAATGGCGTCGTTGAGAGCGCGGATCTCGGTGAGCACTGCCTCAGCCCGCTCTACCTCTTTTGGGGCTTCGGGGGCCGGATCCTCTACGGGTCGGTCCTGGATGCCGGCGTCATTGAGGACCAACCGGTCGCTGCCCAGGTCCAGGTATCCCATGGGGAAAATGCCGTCATCCAGCATATCCTGAAGGTCTTCCCGCACCTTGTGGAGAGAAAAGCCGGTGGCCTCGGCCAGAGTGGAGACAGCAATGGACTCCCGGTGACCAATGAGGGAGAGGTACTGCCGGTAGCGCTTGGCCCGCCGGCCTTTCCGCAGGCCATACCAGGCCATGCACAGCCCGCCGCCGCAGGCGGCCAGGGGAAGGAAGATATCCTCCAGGGAGTAGAGCAGTCCGTCCCAGGAGAGCGCGTCCAGAAAGGCGCTCAAGGCGCCCATGCCGCAGATGGCGGCAATGGCGGCACCGGCGATGGTGAGCAGCCGGCCGCCGCCCCGCACGTCCTTGCCGCTTGCCCGCTTGGCGTGGAGAGGAGGCTCCTGCCGCTGGGCGGGGCGGCTGGCCTGGGTGGGGCCGGCCTGGGCGCCCGCGGCCTCCCGCTGGAGGTCGTAGGGGTGGCGGCCCACCTGTCCCCGGCGGCGGCCGGTGATGCCCACCAGCCGGAGGACGAGCAAGAGGATGCCTACGGGTGGAAAACAAAAGAGAAAAATCAGAATGGGGATCCAGGAGGTCAGGTCACTGGTGCCCCGGTTGCCGGAATTTCCTCTTCTGGAGCTGTATGAGTGGTTGGATCGGTAATCGTCGGCCATTGGGACCCCTCCGAATCAGATTCCATGAAAAGCACGGTGCCGGACGGATGGCACGCCATCCAGTATCCAACATCATACAACGAACGGAAGAAAAAGTAAAGCGGCGGGAATGGGACCGACATGGGAAAGTCTGGTTCAATGTAACCGTTCTGTAATTGCTTTTTTTTCTTGGGGAACATATAATGTATCATGGTTTCTTATAAATAGGACCCAAGGTCCGGCCTATTCCAGCGGAAGGGCGGGGCCGGGAACCGTGTAATTGGAGGCATCCATCATGGAAGAGAAAAATACCGGTAAGCGGCTGGCCAAGGACGGCGGCGAGGTCAGAAGGGGCCGGAAAGGGCCCATCGTCGCCGGGGTGCTGGTGGCGGTGCTGGCTGCCAGCTATTTGGGGCTGTGCACCTGGGTAGGTGCCAGCGGCACCACCCTCCCCGGTACTACAGCTGGAGGCATGGATCTGGGGGGACTCACCCGCACGCAGGTGGAGAGCCGTCTGGAGGAAGAGCTGGCTCAGCACTACACCGGGAAAGAGATCACCCTTCAGGTGGAGGGTGCCAACCAGAGCTATGCTGTCAGCGGCAGTGTGCTCAGCGTGGATACCGGTGCGGTCACCGATGCCGCCTGTGGTCTGAGCCAGGGGAACTTCTTCAGCCGGGGATGGCGGCTCATCCGGTCCCTGGTGGGAGGAAATGATATTGAGGTCCCCCTGAGCTATACCCAGGAGGGGGAGGCCCAGGTGGATACCCTGCTGGAGCAGATCGAGTCTGAGCTGGGTGGCGGCGTCCAGGAGACCACCTGGGAGGTCCAGGGGGACCAGCTGGTCTTCCACATGGGCACGCCCGGGCGGGCCTTTGACCTGACCAACACCAAGGAGGACATCCTCTCCGCCTTTGCCGAGGAGAGCCAGGAGCCGCTGGTCCTCTCCACCGTTACCACCGACCCTTCTGATGTGGACATGCAGGCCGTCCACAACCAGGTTTACGCCCAGGTGCAAAACGCCTCTCTGGACAAGGAGACCTTTGAGGTCACCCCCAGCGTTACCGGGCTTGATTTCCAGGTCCCTGACGCCGAGGCCGCGCTGGAGGGGGCCGCCTGGGGCAGCGATGTGCCGGTGCCTCTCACCGTCACCGAGCCCACGGTCTCCACCGAGAGCCTGAAGTCCCTTCTCTTCCGGGATGTGCTTGGAGAGGCCAGCTCCAACGTCTCCGGCTCCTCCAACCGCAAGAGCAACGTGAAGCTCTCCGCCTCGGTGTGTGACGGCATCATTCTGCTGCCTGGGGAAGTCTTCTCCTACAACAACACCACTGGCAGCCGTACCTCAGACAAGGGATACCTCCCCGCGCCCTCCTATGTGGGCGGCAAATCCACCGACGAAGTGGGCGGCGGAATCTGCCAGACCTCATCCACCATCTACTATGCCGCCCTCAACGCCAACCTGAAGATCGTGGAGCGCCACAACCATATGTTTGCCGTGGGCTATGTTCCCGACGGTATGGATGCCACCGTCTGGTATGGTGCCTCCGACTTCCGCTTTGAAAATGACACCGAGTACCCCATCAAGATTGTCACGGTGTATGAGAACAGCCGCCTCACAGTTCAGATCTACGGAACCAAGACCGACGACCTCTACGTAAAGATGACCAATAAGGAGCTCTCCTCCACCTCCTGGAGTACAGAGTACAAGGTGGACCCCTCCCTGCCCGCCGGCTCCACCAGGACCGAGCAGACCCCCTATCGGGGCCGGGTGGTGGAGGCCTACCGCAATGTCTACGATGGCAGCGGCAACCTGGTGAGCTCCACACTGGAGACCAAGAGCACCTATAAGATGCGCAACCAGATCATTCTGGTGAGCCCCTATGACGCAGCCAAATACGGGCTTACCGAGGCCGACGGTGCCATCATCACCACGCCGTCCCCCGCCCCGTCCGCCCCGGCGGAGACTACCCCGGCCACGGAGTCCCCCAGCGCCTCCCCGGTGCTGCCGGTGGAGCCCCAGCCCTCGGCCACCTCCAGTGCCGCGCCCTCTGAGGCCCCCAGCACTGCGCCGGCAGAGACCCCCGTGCCATCCGCCGCCCCATCGGTGACGCCGGCGCCCAGTGAGACAGTCCCTGACATTGGGATTCCCCTGAATACAGCGCCCCAGACGTCAGAGGAGGCTCCGGCATGACAGAATATCCCAGCCAGCAGCGAAGAGCCCTGAAATTCCGGGCCAAACGGACCTTTTTCCGCTTCCTGCGGCCCTGCCTGGTGTGCACCTTTCTCCTCATCGCCCTGTCCCTGATCGCCCAGCTCTTCTCCGTGGTCAGCGGCGGCACCTTCTTTTATACTATAATGGACATACGGCAGTTTCCCATGGCTACCGGCATCTGGAAGGCCGACGCCAACGCTATGACCAATTTGCTGGCCCTGATGGATCTGGGGCGGTTGGGCGATCTGGGCGGTGTGGTCTTCTCCGTCCGCTATGACGATGTGGGCCAGGTTCTGGTCCTGCCGGTGGCGTGGCGCCAGGTGGTCAATGTGGTGATCGTCCAGGGCATCGTGCTCCTCATCACCGCCCCCCTGAGCTACGGCGTGCTCAGCCAGTACCGGGGCTTTCTGGAGGGACAGGTCCGGCCCAGCCGGGCTATCTTGGGATGGTATACCGACCTGCGTCTCACCGCCAAAGCCCTGGCCGTTCAGGTCGTTCTGACGGTGTGGCGCCTGATGGCCACCCTGCTGTGCCTCCTGCCCGGCGTCTTTTGTGCCGTGGCTGGAACCATCGTTCCCAGCGGAGAGATCATGCTGCTATTGTCCGGCCCAGTGCTCCTGCTGGGCGTTCTGGCAGGCTACTACCTCTATATGGTACTGCTCCCAGCCCGCTATGTGCTGGCCAGGGACCCGGATACCTCCATACGCCAGGCGTTCTCCAGGGGTATGGAGCTGCTGGCCGGCCGGCGCCTCGCGTACTTCAAGCTCAACCTGTCCTTTCTGCCCTGGCATGTGGTCGCCATGTTTTTCTACAGTGTGCCCAACCTCTTTGTCATCCCCTATGTGGAGATGTCCAACTTTCTCTTCCTGGACCCGCCGCCGGAGCCGGAGGTGCTGTAAGGCCGGGCCGCCGCCATGGCGACCGCCTGGGCTTGAAGTCTGATTCCTCTTCCCACTGTGTGGACCCTTTGAAAAGGAACGGCGCGCCGCGACAGCGGCGCGCCGTGTTTCCGATGGGGTTCCTTTTTCAGATGGGGCAAGCGTCCTCCCTGATTTCACCCGCAAAGGTGTAGCGGTAGCGGAGCCCGATGGTCTGGGGGGCGGTGCCAGCGGATTCATGCCAGGTCAGCAGGGCCTGGCCGCCGGCGGCCAGACCGGGGAGCTCCGGCGCTTCCGCCAACTGTCCCTCGATCCGGAGGCTGCCCGGCTGGATCGCCTCGCTGGGCTCCACACCCACCCAATCCATTGGTAGGGAGGAGCGGTTATATACCGTCACCGCTCGGGTCAGGCCGTCGCCATCTGGCCAGGTCCGGGTTTCGCCGCCCAGCTCCACAAAATGGAGCAGGGACTCCCCCTGGGGGGAAAAGACCCCAAGCAGGCGGCGGGGACCATCAGCAGCCTCCAGGCGCAGGTCTCCCTCCCACCGGCAGAGCAGCGGCTCCGGCCGGTGAAGACAAAACGCACAATGATCCATGCAGTATCCCTCCGCTCCATCTTATGCCGCCGGCCTGCCGGTGTGCCGGGGCGGGAGGGGAGAGGAGAAAAACATGTTTCAGGGATTTTCAGACCGGACCATCGACTTCATGTGGGGTATCCGGTTCAACAATGAGAAGAGTTGGTTTGAGGCCAACAAAGAGAGCTACCTCCGGGACTTCTACCAGCCCATGCGGGAGATGAACCGGGAGGTGTGGGAGCGCCTGAATGCCGCCGCCCCGGACCTGGGGCTCTTTGGAAAGGTGAGCCGCATTTACCGGGATGCCCGTCGGCTCCACGGCCGGGGTCCCTATAAGGACCGGCTGTGGTGGAGCATCCAGCGGCCCACAGATGAGGAATTCCCCCGCCGGCCGGTCTTCTGGTTTGAGCTGGAGCCGGAGGGGTGGTCCTATGGTATGGGCTATTACCAGGCCCCGCCGGTCACCATGGCCAAGTTCCGTCGCCGGCTGGACAGTAACCCCGCCCCCTTTGAGAAGCTGGCCCGTCAGGTCAAACAGCAGGGGCGCTTTACCCTGGAGGCCGAGTGCTACAAGCGCCCCAAGGGGGACCCGGGCCCGCTGCTGGGGCCCTGGTACAACGCCCGCAGCTTTGCCCTGAGCCGGGATCATCAGGGCCACCAGGCCATTCTCTACGCCCACGATTTGGTGGAGCTGGTGGGAGAGGATCTGGAGACGCTGCTTCCGGTATACCGCTACTTTATCTCTCTGGAGGGAGATCCCGATCCCAGAGACTGATTGAAAAAATTACCAGAAAGAGAAGACCGCCCGCCGGACATACTGTTTGAGAACAAACAGGAAAGGCGGGCGGTCATTTTGTCCAGATCGATGGGGGGCCGGGCAGCGGCGGCCCTGGCCCTTCTGCTGCTGACCGTGTGGGCGGCGGCCCCCTGGGTGGCGGAGGCGTCAGTGCCGGCGGCAGCCTGGACAGCGTCAGAGACCCCCAAGCTCATCGCGCTCACCTTTGACGACGGGCCCCGCCGCTCCACCACCACCGCCCTGTTGGACGGCCTGGCTCAGCGGGGGGTAAAGGCTACCTTCTTCCTCATCGGCGCCCAGCTGGAGTACAATGAGGACCTCATCCGGCGCATGGATGCCGAAGGCCACCAGATCGGCATCCACACCTATGACCATGTGGCGCTCACCGGCCTCTCCAAGGCCGACTTTGACACCCAGGTGGCTGTCACACGTCAGCGCCTCATGGCCATCCTGGGCCATGACGGCTTTCTTCTCCGCCCCCCCTATGGGGCGGTGGATGCCGCCGTCCGGCAGAACGCCGGCTGCCCCATCATCCTGTGGTCCATCGACCCGGAGGACTGGGGGGATCAGAACGCCGCCCGGGAGGTGGAGCATGTGGTGGCCAATGCCAGGGATGGTTCCATCATTCTCCTCCACGATATTTTTCCCGCCAGTGTGGAGGCTGCCCTGGCCATCGTGGACCGGCTCCACGCCCAGGGCTATCTCTTTGTCACCGTGGAGGAGCTCTTCGCCGCACGGCACATCACCCTGGAGGCGGGGGAGGTCTACCGGGACGCCTATCCGTGAAAAAAGGAGCGAAACCCTTAAAAATGGGTTTTCGCTCCCTTTTTGTTCTTAGAAGAACAAATATTTTAAAACAAAAAGAACAGCCAGCACACATAGGGCCGGATTGAGGGAGCGGCGCTTCTCGCCGCCGGCGGCCAGATGGATCACCACATAGGAGATGACCCCCAGGGCGATGCCCTCGGAGATGGAGTAGAGAAAGGGCATGGCGGCCACGCACAGAAAGGCGGGGATGGCCTGTGCGTAGTCGGAGAAATCCACCTTGAGGATGGCGCCCATCATGAGGAACCCTACCACCACCAGGGCGGGGGCGGTGGCAAAGGAGGGGATGGCCAGGAAGATGGGGGAGAGGAAGAGGGAGAGGCCGAAGAGCGCGGCGGAAAAGAGCGCGGTGAGGCCGGTGCGCCCTCCCTCGGCCATGCCGGCGGCGCTCTCGGCAAAGGTGGTGACGGTGGAGGTGCCCAGCACCGCGCCGGCGGCGGTGCCCACGGCGTCAGAGAGGAGAGCGCCCTTCAGCCTGGGGAGCCGGCCTTCATTGTCTAACAGGCCTGCCTGAGCGGCCATACCCATGATGCCGCCCAGGGTGTCAAAGAGGTCCACGAAGAGAAGGGCGAAGACCACCAGGGCGAAGTCGGGGGTAAGCAGTTCGGAGAAGTCCATCTGTCCCAGGGTGGGCAGGATGCTGGGCACGCCGAAGCCGCCGGAGAAGTCGGGCAGCAGGCTCCCCTTTACCGACGGGTCATAGAGACCGGCCAGCTGACAGAGGATGCCCAGGCCCCAGGTCAGCAGCATGCCCCAGAGGATGTGCCCTTTCACCTTCCGTACCATAAGAATAGCGGTGAGGAGGATGCCCACCATGGCCAGGGCCACGGTAATACCCACGGTGGAGAACGCCCCGGCGTTGGCAGAGAAGTTGTACATACCCACCAGAGTGGAGGAATCCACCACCACACCGCAGTTCTGAAGGCCGATAAAGGCGATGAAGAGGCCGATGCCCGCCGACACGGCGTGCTTGAGGCTCATGGGGATGGCGTTAAAGATGGCCTCCCGCACCGGTGTAAGGGAGAGGAGAATGAAAATGACGCCCTCCGCAAAAACGGCGGTCAGGGCCATCTGCCAGGAGTAGCCCATCTTCAGCACCACAGTATAGGCAAAATAGGCGTTGAGGCCCATGCCTGCCGAAAGGACAAAGGGGTAGTTGGATAAAAAGGCCATGAGTACCGTAGCCACGATGGAGGCAAGGCAGGTGGCGGTAAAGACCGCCCCCCGGTCCATACCGGCGTCGCTGAGGATCAGGGGATTGACGGCAAGAATATAGGCCATGGTCATGAAGGTGGTGACGCCGGCAGCGGCCTCGGTGCGGACGGTGGTGTGTCGCTCCCGGAGGCGGAAGGTCCGCTCCAGCAGGCCGACATTGGCAATGTTGGATTGAGACATGGGAAGCGCTTCCTTTCCACTGCCCCATGGGGGCGGATTGGGGGCTCAGCCCAGAGCCAGCCAGATGAGAAGGGCCACATCCAGGGCGGCCAGGAGGGGGAAGCCGAATCGGAAATACCAGTGACGGGTCTTGTGGCGGAAGACCTGCATGGCCAGGGTGCCCCCCAAAGCTCCGCCAATGAGGGCAAAAAGCCACAGGGTGGATTCTGGGATGCGCCAGGCATCCCGACGGGCCTTCCACTTGTCTACCCCCATAAGGGCGAAGTCAATGGCGCTTGTGAAACAGAGCCACAGGGCCGCCACCGCCCAGTGCTCCGCCAGAAAAGCTCTCATACGCCAGACCCCGGCGCAACCAGACCGCCGCCCAGCTTGGTGGTCTGGAACCACAGGCGGAAATCCACGGCATACTCCCGGCCGCCGTCCAGAATGGTGCACAGCTCGGTGCCATCCCTCCGTTCCTCCAGAGCGATGATGATCACCCAGTGCCAGTCGTCCAAAGCCTCCACCTCGCCCCGGTGGAGGTTGAGCCAGGCCACCGGCTGGTCGGCGTTCAGTGAGGAGCGGAGGAAGGCGGCGCACTGGTCCATGGTGGGCCGGGCCAGACGCAGACGGGGAATATCCAGCTCCCGCAGGGGCAACGTGACGCCTTTCCCGGCGGCAAAGGCGGTAAGGCCCTTGACAAAGAGGTGGGTGGTGTTGACACCGTGCTTCCCCGGCGTGACAAAGTTCCACATTTCCTCCATGAGGGCGATGACATCCCCCTGCTCCCAGCTCCCAGAGGGATACAGCGAAGCACAATCCCTCCTGGTCTGGGCCAGGTAGCTGGCCATCATACTGGCGGTGGTGGGCCCGCAGCCTGCCTTTTGCTGCCAATCGTCGTGGTACCAGAGCTGGTCAGCCCCTCGCCAGGAGTGGCCGTCCTGCGTGACTGTGAGCAGTTCCGGACGGCTGATCGAATAGTTGGTCTCCATGATGGCCTCCCTTTGGACATGATGCTCCAATTTTACATCACCTTGCGGGGAAACGCAAGGGAAGGGACGTTGGAGGCAACAGATACATGAATTCCTTTTGCAATTTTTTCCTTGTTCCATTATAATAACAGTACGCAAATAGGCGTGGACAGCCGGGCAGGCTTTGCGCGGCAAAAAGATGGGAGGTGTAGGTCTTGAAACAACCTGCGGCGCCGGAGGCCGTGAAGGACATATCGGTATCTCTACTGGGTGGCTTTTCTCTGGAGACGGATGGAGTCGTCCTGGCGGACGACATCAACCGCTCGCTGAAGCTGTGGAGCGCGCTGGCCTATCTGATCCTGCACCGGGATCGTGCCGTGCCCCAGGCGGAGCTCATCGGCCTCTTTTGGCCGAACGATCACAGCGCCAACCCAGTCAACGCGCTGAAGACCCTGCTCTACCGTATACGGACCATGCTGGAGCCCCTATTCGGGAAAGAGATCCAGCCCATCCTGGCCCTGCGTGGGGCCTATATCTGGAACCCGGCGGTGGTCTGTACCCTGGATACCGACCGCTTTGAGGCGCTCTGCCGCCTGGGTGGGGACACCTGCCGGACAACGGAGGAGCGCATGGACTCCTACCGGGAGGCGGTGGAGCTCTACAAGGGGGATCTGTTGCCCAAGCTCAGCCATCAGCTCTGGCTGGTGCCTCTGGCCGTCCGGTATCATACGGCCTACCTTGCGGCGGTAAAGGACTTTGCAGGACTGCTGTATGACAAGTCCCGCTATGAAGAGATGTACTGTGTCTGCGCCAAAGCCAGCGGGCTGGACCACCTGGACGAGGGGCTCCATACCCTCATTGCCCGCGCCCTCCTGCGTCAGGGCAGAGACTCCGCCGCCCTGGCCCATTATGAGCAGGCCACCGACCTCCTCTACCGAAATCTGGGGGTGCGTCCCTCTGAGGAGCTGCGTGCCCTCTACAGGGAGATCATGGCCGCCGAGAAGAATCTGGAAACCGACCTGGGGGCCATAATGGGAGATCTGCGGGAGGTCGCCGCCCGGCCGGGCGCCTTTGTGTGCGAGTATGGCTTCTTCAAAGAGGCCTATCGGCTGGAGGCCCGGCGGGCCCTTCGCAGTGGGACCTGCGTCCACCTGTGCCTGATCACCGTCACCCTGCCGGACGGCGGAATGCCGCCCCTAAAGCTCCTTTCCCAAACCATGGACCAGCTGTTGGAGGTTTTGGTGAAGAACCTGCGCCGGGGGGATGTGGTTTCCAGATTCAGTGGAGCGCAGTATGTGGTCATGCTCCCGGCTGCCAACTTTGAAAACAGCAATATGGTCATGGACCGGGTGGTCCGGGCCTTCTATCAGCAGCACCGCCACAACTTCCTAAAGCTCACTGCCCGGGTGCGGGAGCTGGAGCTCATCAGGACCGATGTATCAGAGGGCGGGGCAAGTCCTCCCACTGAATGCCGGTCACGGCGGGATGCCGCCGACGGAAACGGGATGGAGCGAGAGGGCGCCATCCTCTGACGTTGAGAAAGGATGGAATGGGGCCATGACAACCAGGATCGGCCATCAAAACGGGGTCATCCGCATCTGCGTGGACAGGCTGGAGGGGGAACAGATCGGTGGCCGGGTCCTCAGCCAGCGGCTCACGGCGCCTATGGACTTTTCCGATCTGGGAAGTCTGCTGCTCCAGCTGGAGGCTTTGCTGGAGCGGCAAAACTTTCCCCAGGCCTTCCAGAGGATACGCTCTTTCACCGGCTCTGTACAAGAGCATGCGGAGAGCCTGCTGCCCGAGGGCGCCCTGACAAAGGAAGCGGTGGAGCGCGCCAGGGGGAAGATGGCTACCTTTGTGCTGCATATCCTCACCCGGCGGAATGCCACCTGGCAGGGTGTGCTGGAGTGGCTGGAGGGGGAGAGACGGGCGCGGTTTTCCAGCGAGCTGGAGCTGCTCAAGGCTCTCAACGGCCACCTAGAGGAGGCGGGTCAGGAGAAGCCCTCCCATGATGGGAGCCTGGAGAGCAGGGACAGCCCGTTCATCCCTCATCCGCCCGGCGGAGGAGCCTCCCCTTCCGACAGGCGGTGAGGTCCAGCCGCCTGGGCCCCGCGGAGTCGAAGTGGATGACGGCGATGCTGCCGGTACGGCTCTGGATGACCCCGGGCCCGAACTGGCGGTGGACCACCGCCGCACCTGGGATAAAATCCAGCTCCCATTGGGGGGCGGGCGTATCGGCGGATTGTGGGGAGCGCTCGGGCTCTCCCAGCAGCTGAGAGACAAAGGGGAACCGGTCCTGCACCGGTTCCCCGAATTTTTTCTCATAGGTGAGAAGCTCCAGGGTGTGTTTGGCCCGGGTTGCGCCCACGTAAAAGAGGCGGCGCTCCTCCTCCAGGGCCTGCCGGGCCTCCTGGGGAGAGGCGTCCTCCTGACGCCGGGCGGGGAAGACCCCCTCCACCGCGTCGATAAGGAGGACACGGTCATACTCCAGCCCCTTGCTGGCGTGGATGGTGGAGAGGACAAAGGCAACAGGCTCCGTCCGTCCGCCTCCGGAGAGCAGGTGCCGCAGCTCCTCCAGCCGGTGGAGCAGGCCGGCGGGGTCCGGGTTCTGGACGGCCAGGGCCAGGAGCACGTCCAACCGATTGGTGTCCATGCGCTGCTCCCCCAGGTAGTCGCCATAGCCCATGTAGTTCACAATGCGCCGGAGAGCGGCGAAGCTGCTCATCTGGGGCAGCTTGGCGAGGTGGGTCCCAAAGGCCTTTACCCGCCCCACCTGCCAGGGGGTGAGGCCAGTCCCGGCCAGGAGCGCCTCCACCACCGTTTCACCCGACCTCTGCCTGGTCAAAAGACCGGTGAGCAGGGCCTTTTTGATCTTCAGATCCAGCTTCCAGCATACCCGAAGAAACCGTTCCCGGTCCTCCGGATGGTAGGCCAGGGTGAGGATGTCGGTGAGGTCTCGAACAATGGGGCTGGTAAAAAAGAAGCCCTCCCGCTGACGGCAGGCATAGGGGACCCCCTCCCGTTCCAGCAGGTCGATGAGGGGGAGGGCGCTGTCATTGTTCCGATAGAGAACGGCGGTGGACCGGGTGCGGTCCTTCGCCGCCTGGAGGAGGTACCGGGCCTGCCGGCTGTAGTCGGAGAGGACCACCCGGCGGATGGGCTCTCCGGGCAGGTTGTCGGTGCGCATGTGCTTGTCCCTGCGGTCCCGGTTTCCGCGGATGAAGGCGTCGGCCCGGGAGACGATGGCGCCGGTGGAGCGGTAGTTGGTCTCCATCAGCAGCACCTTGGCCCCGGGCCAGTCCTCCTCAAAGCGCAGCAGGGCCTGGGGCCAAGCCGCTCGGAAGCCGTAGACGCTCTGGTCCTCATCCCCCACTAGGAAGAGATTCCGGTGCTCCCCCGCCAGCAGGGCGAGGATGACGTGCTGGATCTTGGAGGTGTCCTGCGCCTCGTCCAGGCAGAGCCACCGGTACCGGGTGCGGTAATGGCGCAGGATCTCCGGCTCCCTGCGGAGGATGCGCAGGGCGAAGACCATCTGGTCATCAAAGTCCATGAGCCGGCTTCGGCGCAGATAGTCCTGATATTCAAAGTACACGGCGGGAAAGTCCATCCCCTCCACCGTATGGCGGTGGATGTGTGCCTCGGAGAGCATCATGTTCTTGCAGTAGGTGATGTGGGTCCGGGCCTCTTTGATCTGCTGTTCGGAGGGATAGTCGGCGCCGGTGCGGACCAGAAGATCCCGGAGGACGGCGTTTAGTTGGGCCTCGCTGTCGGCCAGGGCAAAGGGCTCGCTGCCCTTCCGGCGGGCATAGGTATGGATGATGGAGGCGCACAGGCCGTTGATGGTGCGGAAGGAGAGCTGACGGGCCAGGTCGTCCCCAAAGAGGGCGGCAAAGCGCCGGGCCATGTCGCCGGCGGCGGACACAGTGTAGGTGACGGTGAGGATCTCGCTGGGGGAGACGCCGCGACAGTGGATGAGGCAGCCCAGCCGGGCCACCAGTACGGTGGTCTTTCCGCTGCCGGGCACCGCCAGCAGCAGCACAGGGCCGCCGGCGGCGCACACCGCCGCCCGCTGCTGGGGACTCAGGTCCAGGGGCAGCCTGGCCAGAAATTCCTCTTCGGTCATAGAATCCCCTCCCCTCGTGGTAAGATGGGCCCTGCGGCGGGCGTCAGATTATCATTATATCGGTCCGGAGGGAAAAAGACAAGCCGGGACGGGCACCAGACGCCTCCGAAGCTCATATACTAATCTAGACCGACCGGTCGGAGAGAGGGGGGCGTATTCCGTGCAGGAAAAGCAGCGGCAGCCGGAGAGCAGCCGGGAGCGGCGGCCGGAGGATGTGGACGATCTTATTTTCCGGGAGGAGCCGGCCTCCGGCAGCAGTCAGAGATAGACCCGCCCGCCTTTTGGGCGGGTTTTTCTTTACATTATGGGAAGATTCGGATATAATAAATAGGCTATTTGAACGGAAGTGAGCGTGCAAGCAATGCTGCAATTCGACGAGTATAAAGTGAAATTGAATAATATGAAGCCCGCCCTGGACGAGCTCTCCCAGGCGCTGGACCTGCCCGCCGCCGAGCGGGAGCTGGATATGCTCAACTCGGAGAGCGCCGCCCCCGGTTTTTGGGACGACCTGGAGAAGTCCCAAAAGGTCACCCGCCGGATGCGCCAGCTGGAGAACAAGCTGGAGGCGCAGCGGAAGCGGGAGAGCCAGTGGGATGATCTCATGACCCTGTGCGAAATGGGCAACGAGGAGGAGGACGAGTCCCTGGTGCCCGAGCTGGAGGAGGGCTACGCCAAGCTGGAGGAGGAGATCGGAGAGGCCAAGCTGGCCACCCTCCTCACCGGTGAGTACGATAACGCCAACGCCATCCTCACCTTCCACGCCGGCGCCGGCGGCACGGAGGCCCAGGATTGGGCCCAGATGCTCTACCGCATGTATACCCGCTGGGCCGAACGGCATGGCTTTACCTATCAGATCATCGACTATCTGGACGGCGACGAAGCCGGTATCAAATCGGCCACCATTATGATCGAGGGCGAGAATGCCTACGGATTCCTCAAGAGCGAGCACGGTGTCCACCGCCTGGTCCGTGTCTCCCCCTTCGACGCCAACGCGAGAAGACAGACCTCCTTCGCCGCGTTGGAGGTCATGCCCGAGATCCCCGACGACGTGGAGGTGGACATCCGCCCCGAGGACATTGAGATGCAGGTCTTCCGTTCCTCCGGCGCCGGCGGACAGCACATCAACAAGACCTCCTCCGCCGTCCGACTCATCCACAAGCCCACCGGCATCGTGGTCTCCTCCCAGCAGGAGCGTTCCCAGTTCCAGAACAAGGATACCTGTATGCGGATGCTCCGCTCCAAGCTGGTGGAGCTCCAGATGCAGGCTCACGCGGAGAAGATCTCCGACCTGAAGGGCGTGCAGATGAAGATCGAATGGGGCAGCCAGATCCGCTCTTATGTTTTTATGCCCTATCAGCTGGTGAAGGATAACCGTACCGCCTATGAGACCAGCAACATCAACGCCGTCATGGACGGCGACCTGGATGGTTTTATCAATGCCTACCTCACCGCCGAGGCCACCGGCAACTGGGCCAGCAAATAAACAAAAATCCGGGGATGAGCATGCTCAGCATGCTCATCCCCGGATTTTACTTTCACAAGACAATGGGTGTGCTAAAATTTTCTTTTACAAGCTATTGTATTCTTCTTCCTGCCTTGGTACTATTAAAGATGATTAGGGGACAGAACTGAGGGGACCCTAAAACATAAGAGGAAAGGTGGAAAATGGGAACATGAAGAAGAAAGTGCTCTCGCTGGTACTGACGGCAGCCATGGTAATGGGCCTGGCGGCGCCCGCGCTGGCGGCAGAAGGGAGCGAAACCGGCAAGATCGTGATCCTGCAC
>DXCX01000065.1 GCA_019115785.1 Candidatus Intestinimonas merdavium
CAAGTACCAGTTGACCATTCCGCTCATATACGGTAAACTGGTCTTGCTTTTTCTTTTGCTTCACAAACTAAGAATAAAGCAACGAGCGAGGTTTGGAAACCCTTTTGGGCTCCAAACCTCGCTCATTTTTACGGCTTCATTTTGCAACGAGCCCTTTTTGCTTTCAACCGCTCAGGATATGGCCTCAGATCCCACGGTGTAGGTCCAGGGCCCGTTTTCCCAACGCTGGGCTACACAGTCAGTGAAGAAGTAGGCGCCCAGGCCAGAGCGCCACTTTTGGGCGTCAAAGGCCACCAGGAGGGGCGGCTCCTCCCCTGGTCCCAGATCGGGCAGAGACCACACCGCCTCCTCCTCCACATCAATGGAGAAATGGACCCCGTCTTCCCACCAGTAGAGGGCCAAGGAGTCGTTATAGCCCTCCGCCGGCTCGGTAGCCGGGGTGAAGTAGCCCTCCTCCCACAGCTCCTCCAGGGTGCCGGTGACGGCGGTGAGGCCGTGGGTCTGTCCAAAGGCCCAGGCCACAGCGGACCGCTCCCCCTCAGTAAGGCCGGTTGCCTGAGAGAGATCCACCCCCACCTGGGTGATGCCGCCGTTGAGCCCCGAGTCCACCTCCCACAGATCCTCCAACACCTGGAGCCACAGCGTACAGTAGTCCGTTCCCTCCTCCAACACAGTGAGGCTGTATGCCGGTCCCGGCTGGGCCGGGAAGCTCTCGGCGATATAGCCGTTGAAGGCCAGCTCCACCACCATGCCATTTTGCAGGGCGGAGGCGTCGCACTCCACCCCGTCTATCCACACCGGCAGATCTTTGGCGGAGAGGGTGTACACATCAAAAGCATCCTCCCCCGCCAGCAGCAGCGCTCCCGTCTCCGCCCCATCCACAATGGTGGCGGTGAGGTAGCTGGGCTCCTCATCCTGAGCCAGCTTGGGCGTGTCCACGGCCGGGGAGGGTGTCGGTCCTCCGGCCGGCATGGCGGTCTCCCGGGCATCCTGCTCACACCCGGAGAGCATCAGCCCCCCGGCGAGCAGGACGGCAAACAGTCTGATCTTCATACAGCTCCCCTCCTTTTTATATGCCTTTAGACGGTCACCGGAAAAAATGGTTCCTCCCCCTTGACTTTTCTGCAAAAAGAAGTATCATAAACTTATGATTAAAAACTAAAGAAAAGCTTAGGAGGGAATGCCATGACCCAGCGGGAAGCACAGATCCTCCAGTGGATTCGGGAAAATCCCATGATCTCCCAGCAGGAGCTGGCGGACAAGGCGGGCATTACCCGGTCCTCGGTGGCGGTCCACATCTCCAACCTCATGAAGAAGGGCTACATCGGAGGAAAGGGGTATATTGTCCGGGACCAGCCCTACGCCGTAGTGGTGGGGGGCGTGAACATGGACATCGGCGGCACCCCCTTCGCCCCTCTGGTAAAGCAGGATTCCAACCCGGGCAAGGTGACCATGAGCCTGGGAGGCGTGGGCCGGAACATCGCTCACAACATGGCTCTGCTGGACCTGGATGTGCGTCTCCTCACCGCCCTGGGGGATGACATCAACGCCCAGAAGATCACCACCTCCTGCATTGAGCTGGGCATCGACCTGGCCCCCTCCCTCCAGGTCCCCGGCGGCACCACCTCCACCTACCTCTTCCTCAACGACGAGAAGGGAGATATGGCTCTGGCGGTGTCCGACATGGCCATTTATGAGCACCTCACCCCCCGGTATCTGGCCACCAAGGAGGCCCTGCTCAACAACGCCCGGCTGGTGGTAGCAGACACCAACATCCCGGCCGAGAGCCTCCGGTGGCTGGCGGAGAACTGCAAGGCGCCGGTCTTTGTGGACCCGGTCTCCACCGCCAAGGCGGGAAAGGTGAAGCCGGTACTGGGGCGTCTCCACACCCTAAAGCCCAACCGCATTGAGGCCGAGCTGCTCTCCGGGGTGGCCATCACCGACGATGAGAGCCTGGAGCGCTGTGCTGACGCCCTTTTGGCCACGGGGCTCCACCGGGTCTTTATCAGCCTGGGGGCCGACGGGGTCTACGCCGCCGACCACCTGGGTGGACGGGAGAAGGTTCCCTGTCTCCCCGCGAACATGGTGAATACCACAGGCTGTGGGGACGCCTTCATGGCCGCCCTGGCCTGGGGCTGGCTGGAGGGGCTGGGGCTTCGGGAGGCCGCCCTTGCGGGAGAGGCCGCCTCTGCCATTTCCATGGAGGGCAGGGAGACCATCAACCCCGACCTGAACGTGGATGCCCTGCGTCGCCGGGCGGGTCTGTAATGGAAACACACAAACATTGACTATATTATTTGGAGGTAACGATTATGTCTCTCAACAAGTATCTGGACGTATCCCCTGAGGTGGCCGCCGCCATTGCCGAAGGCCGCCCCGTAGTGGCCTTGGAATCTACCATCATCTCCCACGGTATGCCCTATCCCCAGAACGTGGAGACCGCGCTGAAGGTGGAGTCCATCATCCGGGAGAACGGGGCCGTCCCCGCCACCATCGCCATCCTGGGCGGCCGGCTGAAGGCCGGCCTCACCCCCGAGGAGATCGAGTATCTGGGCAAGAAGGGCCACGATGTCACCAAGGCCAGCCGCCGTGACCTGGCGGTGCTGGTGTCCCGTAAGGAGGACGGCGCCACCACCGTCACCACCACCATGATGATCGCCTATATGGCGGGCATCCGTATCTTCGCCACCGGCGGCATCGGCGGCGTCCACCGGGGCGCCCAGACCACCATGGACATCTCCGCCGATCTGGAGGAGCTGGCCCAGACCACCGTCATGGTGGTGTGCGCCGGCGCCAAGTCCATCCTGGACCTGGGCCTCACCCTGGAATATCTGGAGACCCACGGCGTACCCGTCATTGGCTACGGCACCAAGGAGCTGCCCGCCTTCTATACCCGGAAGAGCGGCTTTGGTGTGGACTATGAGCTGGACAGCCCCCAGGAGCTGGCCGCGGCCTTCAAGGCCAGCATGGACATGGGCCTCAAGGGCGGCATGCTGGTGACCAATCCCATCCCCGAGGAGTACTCCATGGACCCCGCCGTCATCAACAAGGCCATTGACGAGGCCATTGCCCAGGCCAATGCCCAGGGCATCCACGGCAAGGAGAGCACCCCCTTCCTGCTGGCAAAGGTAAAGGAGCTCACCGGCGGCGACAGCCTGGACTCCAATATCCAGCTGGTATTCAACAACGCCCGTCTGGCCGCCAAGACCGCGGTGGAGCTGTGCAAGCTGTAAATCAAATCTCTAAAAAGCCATCCCCCATCCGGCATGCGCCGGACGGGGGATGGCTTTTCTATGGGCTTTTAGGGGCACTTCGGCCCGGGGAATCAGCGGTTTGGATCTCAGGGAGCGGAGGCCAGGGCGCGGTCATAGGCGGACTTGGTGTGCGGGTCAAAGCACACAAAGCACACCCAGTCAAAGTCCTCCGGGTGCTCCCTCAGAACGTCCGCCACCGTCTTTACCGCAATGGCGGAGGCCAGCTCCAGGGGAAAGTGGTAAACCCCGGTGGAGATGGAGGGGAAGGCCACCGTCCGGCAGCCGTGGGACAGGGCCAGCTCCAGACAGGACCGGTAGCAGCCCGCCAGCAGGGCGGCCTCTCCTTGTCCACCCCCGCGCCAGATGGGACCCGGCGTATGCAGCACGTATTTTGCAGGCAGATGATACCCTTTTGTGATCTTCGCCTTGCCGGTTTCACAGCCGTGGAGGGTGCGGCACTCGGCCAGCAGCTCCGGTCCGGCGGCCCGATGGATGGCGCCATCCACCCCGCCGCCCCCCAGCAGGGAGGTATTAGCGGCATTGGCAATGGCGTCGGCTGCCACAGTGGTAATATCTCCTAAAATCACCGATATTCTGGGATCATGCATGGTCCTGCCCCTCCTCTGCCTGCGCCGGATGGTCCAGGCGTGCTTCCACGGCGCCGGGGTCATCAAAGACCTGCTGGAAGGTGGCGCCGTCCATGGTCTCAAATTCCAGCAGATACCGGGCCACCAGCTCCAGGGCCTTCCGCTGATCGGTGAGGATCTGGCGGCAGCGGGCATAGGCGTTGTCAATGAGGGCCTTGACCTCCTCGTCAATGATGGCGGCCACCTGCTCGGAGTAGTTCTTGGTCTGGGCCATGCTCCGTCCGATGAAGACCTCGTCGTGGCCGGAGTCAAAGACCACATTGCCCAGGCGCTGGCTCATACCGTACCGGGTGACCATATTCCGGGCGATGTCGGTGGCCCGGCGAATGTCGCTGCCGGCTCCGGTGGAGATGTCTCCCAGCACCAGCTCCTCCGCCATACGCCCGCCCAGCAGGCTGGAGAGCTGCTCGGTGAGTTCCTGCCGGGACCGGTAACCCCGGTCCTCCTGGGGAAGAGAGATGGTCATGCCGCCGGCGCCTCCGCGGGGGACGATGGTGATCTGGTGAACGGGATCGGCAGTCTCCAGGGCGTGGCCCACCACAGCGTGGCCCGCCTCATGGTAGGCGGTGAGCTTCCGCTCCCGCTCGATGACCGTCTTGCTCCACTTCTCCGGCCCGGCAATGACCTTGATGACCGAGTCCTGGATGTCGGAGAGGGTAATGAAAGGCTGGTCCTTCCGGGCGGCCAGGAGGGCGGCCTCATTCATGAGGTTTTCCAGATCGGCACCGGTGAAACCGCCGGTGGACTTGGCCACCTCGTGGAGGTCCACATCCTCAGCCAGGGGCTTTTTCCGGCAGTGGACCTTCAAAATGGCCTCCCGGCCCTTCATGTCCGGGTAGCCCACATACACCTGCCGGTCGAATCGGCCGGGGCGCAGGAGGGCGGGGTCCAGAATGTCCACCCGGTTGGTGGCGGCCAGGACGATGACCCCCTCGTTGGCCGAAAAGCCGTCCATTTCCACCAGGAGCTGATTGAGGGTCTGCTCCCGCTCGTCGTGGCCGCCGCCCAGGCCAGCGCCACGCTGGCGGCCCACGGCGTCGATCTCATCAATGAAGACGATGGCGGGACAGTCCTTCTTGGCCTGGTCAAAGAGATCCCGGACCCGGCTGGCGCCCACGCCCACATAGAGCTCCACGAAATCGGAGCCGGAAATGGAGAGGAAGTTGACACCCGCCTCCCCGGCTACCGCCTTGGCCAGCAGGGTCTTTCCGGTGCCCGGCGGGCCCACCAGCAGCACGCCTTTGGGGATGCGGGCCCCCAGCGCCACAAACTTTTTGGGGTCCCGGAGAAACTCCACGATCTCCCGAAGCTCCTCCTTCTCCTCGTCGGCGCCGGCCACATCCTCAAAGGTAACCTTTTTGTCCCCCTGGTCGGAGAGGGTACGGGTCCGGGCCCGACCAAAGCGGGCGGTCTTATCCCCGCCGCCGGCGCCGTTCTGGCGGACAAACATGAGATAGAACATAAACCCGAAGGCCAGCAGAATACCGGCGTAAGGCAGCATGGACAGCCAGGGGGAGGGGGTGGGATCGTCCGGGTACTCATAATCGGTGATGATCCCCGCCCGCCACTGACTCACCACCAGGTCGTTGAAGTCCTGGTAGAAGAGCTCAAAGGAATAGAGCTCATAGGTGAGGTTCGTGCCGTCCTTGAGGGTCAGGATCAGGTTGTTGTTCTTATCCACCACAACCGTCTCCACCTGCTGCTGCTCCAGCGCCCGGCGGACCTGGGCATAGGTGGGCTTCTCCCCGGTGTTCATGTTCTGGAGCGTCCACAGGGTACCTACCAGAATCACCAGGATCAGGGCGTAAAAGGCCGCGTCGCGCAGTGTAAATTTTTTCAAGAGAGAACCACGTCCTTTTTCTGGAGTGGGGCATGCTCAGGCCTTTTCGTAAACAGAGGGCTTGAGTATCCCGATATAGGGCAGATTACGGTATTTTTCCGCATAGTCCAGACCATACCCCACCACGAAAAGGTCCTCCACGGTGAAGCCGGTGTAATCAGCGGTAACGGGCTTGGTGCGGCGAGAGGGCTTATCCAGCAGGGTACACAGCCGCACAGAGGCGGGGTGCCGGGCCTGGAGGAGCTGGAAGAGGTAGGAGAGGGTGTTGCCGCTGTCCAGGATGTCCTCCACCACAATGATGTCCCGGCCTTCAATGCTCTCGGAGAGGTCCTTGGTGATCTTCACCTGACCGGAGGAGGTGGTGCCGGCGCCATAGGAGGAGACGGCCATGAAGTCCACTGTGCAGGGGAGGGTGATGGACCGGACCAGGTCGGCCATAAAGATGAACGACCCGCGGAGCACGCTGATGAGCATCGGCTCCTTCCCGGCGTAATCCCGGTCGATCTGGGCGGCAATCTCGGCCACCCGGTCCTTCAGCTCCTGTTCGGTGAACAAAACCCGTTCGATATCCTGTTCCAGCATAAGCTCAGATCCTTCCTTCTTTATGAATGTGGCCCCGGGGCCGGGGCGGTTTCACACTGGGTTGCTGGGGCAATGGGTACCGCCCGGAGCTCCAGGGCGGCGGTACCAGGGGTGGAGAGGCGGGAAGTGTCCGGTCCGAAGCCCGCCAGCCACACCGGTCCCTTCCGATCGGCCACCAGGGGAAGGCGCCCCCGGTCCAGCCGGGGCACCTTGGCGTCAATAAACAGTCTTTTCACGCGTTTCCGGGGCCGGCCCGGCAGGGCAATGGTATCACCCGCCGCCCTGGGTCGAACCACTAAGGGCCCGTCCAGAACGGCCGGGTCCAGATAACACAGGAATGGGTCTTCCGGCGGCGATAACGGCGCCGTGGCGGGGCGGCAGACCAGCCGCCAGCCCAGAGAGGGAAGGTCAGTCTCCCCTGGGACTTCCAGAGGCACCGGCGTCCAGCCGGGACCCTCGTCATTTGCCGGCTCCAGCAGTAAGAGCCCATAGGCACGTCGGGCGGTGAGCCCGTGGGGCAGGTCCACGGAGCCGGAGGGGTCGGCGCTCCGGGACAGCGCCACCACGCTGGTGAGATGGGCGGCCCGGAACTGGTGCTCCCCCAGCCTGCCCAGCAGGGCGCTCACCACCCGGACGGCGATGGGGTCTGGACGGCGGCCCACCTGGGCGGCGGGAATGGCCAGCCCGCCGGAGCGGGTGGGCTCCGCCTCCCGGGCCACGGACAGGGCCTGGGCAGTGAGATAGTCGTTGTCGGCCCGGAGACGGGTCATGGCGGCGGTGAGCCCCTCCTCCAACCGGGGATTGAGCTCTCGCAGCAGGGGGATCACCTCCCGCCGGAGCTTGTTCCGGGTATAGGCGGTGTCGGCATTGGTGCTGTCCTCCACGTGGGTGAGGGCGTTTTCCGCCAGATAATCCAGGATCTCAGCCCGGGTGGTGGTGAGGAGGGGACGGACCAGTGCTCCCCGCCGGGGGCGGATGCCGGTGAGCCCCTGAAGTCCGCTCCCCCGGATGAGGTGAAGGAGAAGGGTCTCCACATTGTCATCGGCGTTGTGGGCGGTGGCGATGACGTCGGCCCCCACCTCCTCCGCCGTCCGCTCCAGAAAGGCATACCGCAGCCGGCGGGCGGTTTCCTCAATGCCGGTCCCCTGTCGCGCGGCCTCCCCGGAGACATCCCCGGCGCCCACCACACAGGGCACGCCCCAGTCCTCGCACAGCCTCTGGACAAAAGCGGCGTCCCGCTGAGACTCCGCTCCCCGGAGCTGATGGTCGAAGTGGGCGGCGGTGAGGGCAAAGCCGCCGGACACGGCCTGGGCCCGGAGCCAGTGGAGCAGACACACCGAATCGGCGCCGCCGGAGACGGCACAGAGGACATGGCTGCCCGGGGCGAGCATGGCGTATTCCCTTGTGAGGGCCTGGGCCTGTTCCAGCATAATCTCAGTACTCCTGATGGGTCCGGTCAATGGAGGAGAAGGTGGTGTATTCGGGCAGCCACTGGAGCTCCACCTTCCGGGTCTCGCCGTGGCGGTTTTTGGCAATGATGCACTCAGCCAAGTTATGGCTCTCACTGTCCTCATTATAATAGTCGTCCCGGTAGAGGAACATGACGATGTCGGCATCCTGCTCGATGGCACCCGATTCCCGGAGGTCGGAGAGCATGGGCCGCTTGTCCTGACGGCTCTCGGGACCACGTGAGAGCTGGGAGAGACAGACCACCGGCACGTTGAGCTCCTTGGCCATGATCTTCAGCGCCCGGGAGATGTCGGAGACCACCTGCTGGCGGTTCTCGCCGGAATAGCGCTGCTTGCCCCCCGCCGACTGCATGAGCTGAAGGTAGTCGATGATCACCAGTCCCAGATCCTCCACCCGGCGGCACTTGGCATTCATATCGGCCACCGAGAGGGAGGGGTTATCGTCGATGAGGATCCTGGCCCGGCCCAGAGCGGCGGCGGCCAGGGCCACCTTGTCCCAGTCCTCGTCGGTGAGCCGGCCGGTGACCAGCTTCTTGTTGTCCACAAAGGCCTCGTTGGAGATGAGGCGCATGGCCAGCTGCTCCCGGCTCATCTCCAGGGAGAAGAAGACGGCCGTCTTGCCTGAGAACTTGCCCACCTGGAGGAGGACATTGAGGGCAAAGGAGGTCTTGCCCATGCCAGGCCGGGCGGCCAGGAGAATGAGATCGGAATCGTTGAGACCTGAGATGGCGCTGTCCACATCGGGCAGGCCGGTGGACAGCCCCGGCACGGCGGAGTCGGACTTGGAGCGCTCCTCCAACCGGTCCAGCACATCCAGCACCACGGAGGAGAGGGGGGTGAGCCCCTGACTGGCCCGGCCCTGGCGGATGGCGTAGATCCGCTGTTCCGCGGCGTCCAACACCTCCTGTCCGGCGGCGGTGCCCTCCTGGACCATGGCGGTCAGGTCACCCGCAGTCTCGGCAATGCGCCGGAGGAGGGCTTTGTCCTTGACGATGTCCATATACTCCGCCACGTTGGCAGCGGTGGGAGTGACCTCCATGAGCTGGAGAATGTAGCCCCGGGACGTGTTCTCGTCAAAAACGCCGTTCAGACGCATCTTGTCCAGCACCGTCACCGGGTCGATGGTCTCGGAGAGAGAGAACATGGTATAGATCGTCTCGTAGATGTCCCGGTTTTGTTTGAGGTAGAAGTCCTCAGCCCGCAGCCGCTCAATGACGGCAGGAATACACCGGGCGTCAATGAGCATGGAGCCCAGCACCGCCTGCTCGGCCTCCACCGAGTGGGGCATCTGCCGGGTCAGCAGCTCATCCTCCATGCTATCCCTCCTCGCTTTTGTTCTTTGGAAAATTCCTTACGGCTCCTCTGACACCGTCACGGTGAGGGTGCCGGTGATCTCATAGCCCAGCTTGCACTTGAGCTGATAGGTACCGAAGCTCTTGATGGGCTCGTCCTGGACGATCTTGGTCTTGGCCACGTCCAGGCCGTACTGCTCCTTCAGGGCGTCAGAGATCTCCTTGCTGGTGACGGCGCCGAAGAGCCGTCCGCCGGAGCCCGCCTTGGCGGTGAGCTTCACCACGGCTTCCTTGAGCTTCTCGGCCACGGCCTGGGCCTCAGCCTTCTCGGCGGCCTCCTGGGCCTTTTTGGCCTTCTCCTGCTGCTTCATGGTGTTGAGGTTCTCAGCGGTGGCCGGAACGGCCAGCTTCCGGGGGAGAAGGAAGTTGCGGGCGTAGCCGTCGCTGGCCTCAATGAGCTGGCCCTTCTTTCCCTGGCCCTTTACATCCTGCTGTAAAATCACTTTCATGGTCATTCATCCTTTCGGGTCGTTAATTTTTCGTGAGAAAAGCGGAGTTCAGAAATCAGTGGGAACGCCCTTCCTCTAAGGGACGGCCTGTCAGTCCTCTTCAAAGTACTGGTCGATGGCCCGGAGGAGGCTTTGGAGGACGGCGTTCACGTCGGGGTTGGGCACCTGGGCGCCGGCGGTGGCGGCGTTGCCCCCTCCCCCCAGCTTTTCCAGCACCACCTGGACGTTGGTGTTACCCATGCTGCGGGCGGAGATAATGGTCCGCTCCCCGTCGGCATCGGGGAAGAGGACAAAGGACGCGTCGATGCCGCTGATGTTCAGCAGCTCATCGGCGGCCTGGGCGGCGGTGACCCGGCCCACCGGATGCTCCACCGCCGTAACGGCAATGTCCCCGTGGTACATCCGGGCATTGCGGATGATGTCATAGCGGGAGATGACCCCCGCCAGGTCATTCTGGAAGAGCTTTTTCACGTCGCCGGTATCGGCGCCGGAGTGGCGGAGGAAGGCCGCCGCCTCAAAGGTGCGGGTGCCGGTGCGCATGGTAAAATTCTTGGTGTCCAGCACGATGCCGGCCAGCACCGCCTCGGCCTCGATCTTCAGCAGATCGGTGGGCTCCAGGATATATTGCAGCAGCTCTGTGACCAGCTCGCTGGCGGAGGAGGCATAGGGCTCATGGAAGTTGAGGGCGGCGTTGGAGATATAAGAGGCCGCCCGGCGGTGGTGGTCGATAACGGCTACCCGGGTGCAGCACTCCAGCAGGTCCTGGCTCATGACCTGCTCGGGGCGGTTGGTGTCCACCACCACCAGTAGGGTTCTGGGATCGGCCAGGACGATGGCGTCCTGGGGAGAGAGGAAGGCATCCTTGTACTCCGGGACCTGGGACAGCTTTTCGGCCATGTCGGCGGCGGGGTTGTTGCCCCCCTCCTTGATGATCCGCGCCGACACGCCCTTTTTCCGGGCGATGGCGCACACACCGGCGCAGGCGCCGATGCAGTCCAGGTCGGGGAACTTGTGCCCCATGACGAAGACGTAGGAGGAGTCGGCAATGAGCTCTCCCAGAGCGTTGGCCATGACCCGGCTCTTGACCTTGGTGCGCTTTTCCATCTCCTTGTTCCGTCCGCCGTAGAACTCAAAGTTGAATTTGTTCTTCACCACCGCCTGATCGCCGCCCCGGGAGAGGGCCATCTCGATGGAGAGGGAGGCGTACTCAAAGAGCTCGTGGAAGCCGGGGGCATCCTTGCCCACTCCGATGGACAGGGTAGCGGGCACGGCGCCGGCGGCGGGGATGTCGTGGATGGCGTCCAGCACGTCGAATTTGGTCTCCTGGAAATGCTTGAGGTACCGCTCCTCAAAGACGAAGAGGTAGCGGTCCCGGTCATAGCGGACAAAGAGGCCGCCGGTGGGGTGGACCCAGGCGGAGAGCCGCTTGTCGATCTCGCTGCGGAGGGCGGCCCGGGCGGCCTCGTCGGTATTCTTCATGGCGTCCTCGTAGTTGTCCAGCAACAGGATGGCCACCACAGGCTGAGAGGCAAAAAATTCCTCCTTGACCCGGGCGTACTCGGTGATCTCCACCCAGTAGGTGGTGGCCAGCATGGCCGCCCGGCTCCGCTTCTCCTCCGAGCGGACCAGGGAGCCATAGACCAAAAACCGCCGGTCCTCCAGCACCACTTCGCCGGGACAGACGCTCTTTCCCTCCAGGAGCCACCGGGTCTCAAAGCCGGGGACCAGGGCGGAGAGGGTGGTATCAAAGAGGTGCTCCCGCCCATCGGTGAGCTGGAGAAAGCGCTCATTGGACCAGATGATCTCATCGGTGTCCGGGTGAAAGATGACCATGGGCAGGGGGGAGTTGATCATGGTGTCCCGGGTAGCCACGTCCATGGTGGCGGTGACCGATTCGATATACCGGAGCATCTCCCGCCTGCGGATGCTGTTGCTGCGCCGGAGGTAGAGGTAGAGGATGATGACCACCACCCCTTCGATCACCGCCAGAGGGATGGAGAACAGGGCAGAGGCCAGGGCAAAGAGGACCAGACAGGCCAGGTACAGTCCCAGACTGGGCTCCAGCAGCCGGGACAGCTTGTTGTTCTTCAAAGGCACACCTCCTTATACGGACACGGCACGGGAAATGGACAGAAGGCGCAAGGCCTCCTGGGCCACTTCTGCCCAAAGGCCTTGCGCCCACAGCGCCGGCAGGCCCCGCAAGCCTCTCCCTGCATCGCGTCCGGCTTCATTCCGTGCCCAACATTATAGCAGAAGCCCCCCAAAATTACAAGCACGGCCGTACCGCCTTTGTCCCCCTCCTCCTCAGATTTTTCCACGTTGGGTGAAAGGATGACGGCATCCGGGAGAAAAATTCCGGGGATTTCCGTCAGATTCTCTATTGCTTTAAAGTACTAGTGCTGCTATAATTGCTCTAATATCGGTCCCGGCGAGAATGGCGGGCCTCCGCCCGTCCCCGCGAGACTACTGCATTTTAGGGAGGCATCCACCATGGAGGAGATCAAGATCCAGCGCACCGATCATCCCGCGCCCAAGCCCGACGCCCACAATCTGGGCTTCGGCAAGGTTTTTTCCGATCACATGTTCCTGCTCAATTATGACAAGGGCCAGGGCTGGCATGACCCGCGGATCGTACCCTACGGCCCCTTTACGCTGGCTCCCTCCGCCATGGTGTTCCACTATGCCCAGGAAGTCTTTGAGGGCCTGAAGGCCTATCGCACCGACGACGGCTCCATCCAGCTGTTCCGCCCCATTGACAACGCCCGGCGTCTCAATGACTCCTGTGAGCGGCTGTGCATCCCCCCCATCCCCGAGGAGGACTTCGTGGAGGCCGTGAAGACTCTGGTCCGGGTGGATGCCGACTGGGTCCCCGACGCCCCCGGCACCAGCCTTTATATCCGGCCCTTCATTATCGCCACCGACGCCAGCCTGGGTGTCCACGCCTCCCACAGCTACCTCTTCTGCATCATCACCGGCCCCGTGGGCGCCTACTACGCCGCCGGCATCAACCCGGTGAAGATCTACGTGGAATCCGATGATGTCCGGGCCGTCAAGGGCGGCACCGGCTACACCAAATGCGGCGGCAACTACGCCGCCTCTATCCGGGCCGGCGAGCGGGCCGAGGAGCAGGGCTATGCCCAAGTGCTATGGCTGGACGGCGTCCACCGCAAGTACATCGAGGAAGTGGGCTCCATGAACGTCATGTTCAAAATCGACGGCAAAATCGTCACCCCCATGCTCACCGGCTCAGTGCTTCCCGGCATCACCCGCCGCTCCTGTCTGGAGCTGCTCCGCCATTGGGGCTATGAGGTGGAAGAGCGGCTCATCACCGCCCAGGAACTCTTTGACGCCGCCAAAGACGGCAAGCTGGACGAGGCCTGGGGCACCGGCACCGCAGCCGTGGTCTCTCCCATCGGCGAAATGGGCTGGGAGGACCAGCATGTGGTGGTCAACGGCGGCGCCATCGGCCCCGTCACCCAGAAGCTCTACGACACCCTCACCGGCATCCAGTGGGGGACTCAGCCCGACCCCTATGGCTGGGTGGTCAAGCTCTAAGCATTGCAAAGCGGCCGCGGACGTGACGTCCGCGGCCGCTTTCCGCGTCCTGCTCCTGTTTCCGGCCCTGTGCCGGACAGGACAAAAACGCGCCACACACGCCGGCAGCCCCCTTTGTCCTGCCGACGCCGGTCGCCCTCATTTTCCCCACACCAGGGTGATGGCCTTGTTGAGGTTTTCGATCCTGGCCACCTCGGGATTGCCGCCATACTCGCCGTCCAGGGTCCAGGGAAGGGCCTCGGCGGCGGTGACCTTCAGCTTGCTGGTGTGGAAGGCCTCCACCTGGCGGCTCTCCTCATGACTCTGGCGCACCAGGCTCACCAGGGCGTCCTGGAGGTCGGCCACGTTCCGGGGCTGCCGGACCAGGACCACCTCAAAGACCCCGTCATCCAGGGACACCTGTTTGGCCGGGAAGATCTGGAATCCCCCCACCGAGTTGGTATTGGTGACCATGCCGTAGATGAAATCCCCCTCCACAGTACCGCCGTCATGCTCCACGGTCAGATGGTAGCCCCGGCCCAGGTCCCCAAGCTTGGTGGCCCCCTCCAGTAAGTAGGCCAAATGCCCAAAGGCGTTTTTGAACTCCTGGGGTGTGCCGTAGCTCACATCGGTGAAAATACCAAAGGCGGCTACATAGACAAAGGTCCGGTCGTTAAAGCGGCCCATGTCGCACTGTCGGGGCGTCCCCTCCACCGCCATGGCCGCCGCCTTTTCCACCCCCCGGGGCAGACCCAGGTTTTTGGAAAAGTCGTTGGTGGTACCGGCTGGAATGTAGCCCAGCACCGGTGGGGCGTCCAGGGTGAGCAGTCCCGCTACTGTCTCGCTGAGGGTGCCGTCTCCGCCGCAGCAGACCACCCGGTCGTACCACCAGCCCTGCCGGGCTGCCACATGGGTGGCGTCGGCCTTGCCCTGGGTGGGCCACACGGTCACCAGGTAGCCCGCCTTGGTAAAGGTGTCCACCACATTGGCCAGATGGGGCTTGATGATCCCTTTGCCCGCCTGGGGATTGTAGATGAAGAGCAGTCGTTTCATTTCACGTTCCTCCACAGGGTCTGATCTTTCTTAGATTATGATACAACCCTTCCCCAAAAGGCAAGGCTAATTTTGTGAACAAAAGCTGTGGGACACTCTTGCATTTTTATGCATACAAGTCTAAACTACTATTTTGACAGCTGTGACACAAGGGAGTGTGCTTCATGTACCGCCGTGCCTTCCGCGCCGCCTTTCCGGCCACCGTGCCGGTGCTGATGGGCTATCTGGCCATCGGTATGGCCTTCGGCCTCATGCTCCAGGCCATTGGATACAATTTCATCTGGGCCTTTTTCATGTCCCTCACCATCTATGCCGGCTCGGGACAATACCTGGGGGTGGAGCTGCTGGGCACCGCCGCCACCCTGGGCAGCGTAGCCCTGCTCACCTTTATCATCAACTTTCGCCATCTGGTGTACGGCCTGAGCATGCTCGAAAAATTCAAGGGCATGGGGCCCCGGAAGCTCTACATGATCTTCTCCCTCACCGACGAGACCTACGCCCTTCTCTCTTCGGCCCGGGTACCGGAGCGGGTGGACCCCCACGCCTACTATTTTGCCATCGCCGTCCTGGACCATTGTTACTGGATTGCCGGATCGGTGATCGGCAGCGTGGCCGGGGCCCTGCTGGGCTTTGACACCACCGGCATCGACTTTGCCATGACCGCCCTCTTTATCGTGATCGCCGTAGACCAGTGGAACGCCTATCGCGCCCATCTGCCCGCCCTGCTGGGCTTTGGCGTCACTGTGGTCTCTTTGCTGCTCCTGGGGGCGGACGCCATGCTCATTCCCGCCCTGTGCGCCATTATCGCTATTCTGCTTCTCCTCCGGGCCCGGCTGGATGTCCAGGGAGAGGCAGCGCAAAAGGAGGACGTCTGACATGCCCCTCACCACCGGTCAAGCCATCGCCGCCATCGCCGTCATGTCGGTGGTCACCTTTCTCACCCGGGCCCTGCCCTTTCTCCTCTTTGACCGGGGCGGCACGCCCCCCAAGGTAGTCCTCTATCTGGGCCGAGTCCTGCCCCCCGCCGTCATTGCCATGCTCATTATCTACTGCCTGCGGAATATGAGCTTTGGCTGGGGCTCCACCCTGGCCGCCTTCGCCGGCTGGGCGCCCCAAGTCATCTCCGCCGCCGTAGTGGTGGCCCTCCACCTCTGGAAGCACAACAACCTGCTGAGCATCTTCGGCGGCACCATTCTCTATATGGTGCTCGTCCAGGCTGTCTTCTGACCGTTGTCCCAGCAAATTTTTATTTTTACGCAAAAATCCAGCGGGGGCGCTGCCGTCGGCAGTGCCCCCGCTGTGCTCCTTTTTTGTGCCGCTTACTGATACTCCAGCAGCACGGCGCCCAGGGCTCGGGCAAACATCCGGGCGGCGGCCAGAGCCTCCTGAAGGGTGTTTCCGTGGCTTCCGATCTCCACCAGCATGGCGCCGGGGGCGGTCTGCTGGTTGTAGCGGTTTTCCCGCAGACCGATGGGCCGGGCCAGTGTGGGCCAGAGCGTGTTCATCTCCTTCTGGACCTTTACCGCCAGGGAGAGGTTCTCCAGCCAGTTGGGGTGGTCATAGAGGGCGTTGGAGCCCATGACCAGCATGACCTGGGCGCACTTCTCCCCGTTGATGGTGGTGATGGGCTTGTAGACGGTACCATCGGCGCCGATGAGAGCGTCCCGGTGGACATCCAGCACCACCTGAATGGAGGGGTACTGGGCCAGCCAATTCTCCACCGCCGCCAGGGAGCGGTCATAGGCGCCGTTGTACTCCGGGTAGTCGTAGAGGCCGGTGTCGTGGACCACGGTAAGGCCCATCTCGGTCAGCACCTTGGCGATCTCATCCCCCACCCGGACCACACTTTTGGTCGTGTCGGTGGTACGGCACTCCCCTGTGGCCACATAGGTATCCCCGCCGTCGGGGGTGTAGGCCTCGCTGCCATGGGTGTGGACGATGAGGACCTGGGGACCCTCTTCGGGAAGAGACAAGGTGAGCTGAGCCTCCGCCAGGGCGGCCACATCCAGCGCCAGGCCGGGCCGGTTCTCAATGTACACCCCCTGGGCGGCATCGTAGCCATCCCCGTTCACCGGCAGGAGGGTCTTGCCCACAATGTCCTCCGGAGCGGCGGTGACCTCAGGCAGGTTTTCCGGGTCCTCTGGGTCATCAGGCTCGCCCTCGACCTCCTCGGCGGCCTCCTCATCCCCGCCCGTTTCCCCTCTTCCGATGCCGGCCGAGAGAGAGGGGGACTGACCCAGGATCAGCTTCTGCCAGCCCGTGAGGCCCTGGTCCTCCGCCGGCAGGTCCCCCAGCTCCGCCCGCAGCGCCGCGGAGACAAAGGTGGGGCTCTCCGCCAATGTCCGGAATGTCTCCGCCGCCGCCCCTATATCCGCCGTCAGTGACAGCACCCATACCGTTACCGTGGCCAAAAAGAGGGCTATGCCCCTCCGCAGCAGTCTCGTCCACCGGCCTTGTCCCTTTTCCATGGCGCTCTCCGTCCTTTCTTTCGTTTCTTGGAGAGTCTATGCGCCTCGCCCTTGTCCTATGTCCCCCCAAAAACGACGGGAAGTCCTTTGAAATCCCCGCCAGGCTGTGGTATACTGGATGGACACTTCAGAAAAGGCAGGTTGGGCTATGCGGGCGATGTGGGACTCCTCCGGGGTACGCTTCATACGGGAAATGGTCACAGTGTACTTTGACCGGCGGGTCTCCCGCTCGGCGGCTGAGCTGGCCTACTTCCTGATCCTCAGCTTTTTCCCCGTCCTTATCTGCGTCAACGCCTTTGTGGGCCTGCTGCGGCTGGACGTCAATCTGGTGCTGGAGGCCTCAGAGGAGTTTCTTCCCCAGGAGGTCCTGCCCATTTTGGGGGAATACATCCGGTATGTCTCTATCAACCAGTCAGACGCCATGTTCTTTGCCGGCCTCACCATGGTTCTCTTTTCGGCTTCGGCCGCCTTCCGGGCCCTTATGAACATTATGGCCGACATCTATGAGCGCCCCACCTATCAGGGCATCGGCCAGATCGTGGTCAGCGTCCTCTTCTCCCTTCTGTTCCTGGTGACCATCTACCTCTCTATGGTGGTCCTCCTCACCGGCAGCTGGTTCCTCCACCTGGTGGAGGGCCGCTTTGTCTGGATCGCCCGCCTGGTGGGGGACTGGCAGTCTATCCGCTTTCTCATCCTCTTTTGCCTGGTCCTCCTCTTTGTGCTTCTGGCCTACCGGCTGGCCGCTCCCAAGGGCCACCCCCGCCCTCCCGTGCTCACCGGCGGCTTCCTGGCTTCGGTGGCCCTGGTGGCCGCCTCCATGCTCTTTTCCTGGTTCATTGGCCTCTCCTCCCGCTACTCCCTGGTGTATGGGTCCCTGGCCTCCGTCATCATCCTTCTGGTGTGGCTCTATCTGTGCGGCAATATCTTTATTTTGGGCAACGTCTTCAATTACGTCTGGTACAAACGCCGGAAAGGCTGAAAATCCGCCCCTCTCCACCCAGATATAGGGTGGGAAGGGGCGGATTTTTTTGACCATCGCAGCAAAAGTCCTGTTTATTGGACTTTATTTTCGTTATCCTTTGGGTACAGACATAAAACAGAAAGGAGCGCGGAAAGATGGAATACAGCATGCGTTGGGTGAGGGGCCACATCGAGGTCTACGACGGAGCCGGGCGGTTCCTCTTTTCGGCGGACAGCGAGTGGGAGGCAGAAAAGGAGCTGGAAGAGGCGGCGTAACCCTGGAATTCCTCTGCCGGACAGGCACCAGAGTCCCTCTGCTCGGATAGAATGGGGGCAGCACAGGGAGAGGGACGGTGACCGGGAGATGGAGGAAGACATCCTGGCGGGGGAGGCGCGGACACTAAACGACTCCCTGGGCTACATATTGGCGGTGATCGGGTCGGTGCTGCTGTCCTTTGGGGCCACTGCCCTTCAGCGGGACGGGGTCTGTCTGGCTCTGGCCGGAGACAGCGCCGGTGCCAGGGCGGCCCAGGACAGAGTCCGACGGCTGCGGCTGCTGGCGGGCGCCATCCTCATTGGCGCCCTGGGGTACTTTCTCTGCCTGGCCCTGCGGGCGGCAGAGGAGAGTGCCGGCACCCCGGAGGCGGAGGCCTCCGCCCGGGCCAACCTGTGGGCCTCCTTCCTGGTCCTGCTGGCGGCCCTCATCCGGTTCCTGGACCTAAAGCCTGGGCAGCGCGCCGCCTAACACCACGTTTTGGGGGGATACCATGACAGATCTGGAGCTTTTGGCCCGCATCATCCAGTGTGAGGCCGGAGGCGAGGGAGAGCAGGGCATGAAGGCGGTGGCCTGTGTGGTGATGAACCGGGTCCATGTGGACTATGGGGAGTACGGCCGGCTGGAGCCCACCATTCGGGCGGTCATCTACCAGCCGGGGCAGTTTGACTGCGCCCGGGAATCCATCGGCGGGCGGTACAATGCCCAGAACATCTACAACATGTCGGTGGGGCCCATCCACTATGAGATCGCCGAGTGGGCCATCGCCGGGAACCGGCTGACCAACCTGGGCTTTGCCCTGTGGTACTTCAATCCCTTCAGTGCCACCTGCCGACAGAACTTCCCCTCCAGAGTAGGGGAGTTTGTGGTGCGCATCGGCAACCACTGCTTTTACAATCCCACCCCCGCCTATGCCGACACCTAGTACAAGGAGGAGCGCTATGAACCAATTCTATCCCAACGCCGTCCGCAGCATCGCCATGGACCAGGCCCAGGGCTCCGGCGGACTGGTAACACCGGCAGAGGAGAACTTCAACACCGACACCATGCGGGGCTCCCTCCAGCAGATCCTGGCCGACAATCTGGGAGCCTATGTGGCCTGTGAATTTCTGGTGGGGCTCCAGGCCATGATCCGGAAGGAGGGCATCCTCTACTCGGTGGGGCGGAGCTACCTCACCCTCTATGAGGAGACCACCCAGACCTTTATGGTCTGTGACATCTTCTCTCTGAAGTTTATCACCTTCTATCTGCCCGGCCAACGCCCCGGCCAGGTGGGGAGCTCTACGGTACCCACGGTAAACATTCCCGGGGTGGGGGAGGTGCCGGCGGGCTCCTATGGCCTGGGCACCGGCAATATCACCTGGAATGTGGGGCGGTGGGGCTGATTCAGCCCCCCTCCGCCCACCGGCACAGGCCCTCCCACAGCTCCATGGCCCGGAACTTGATGACGTAGCCCTCACCATCTCCGGTGAGGAGGGCGGCCTCCTTTTCGCCCAGGGCGGCCATAGCGGGTTGGGCCTCCACCGCAGAGCCCTGACACAGGGGTGGGAAGACCACGCACCACCAATTCTGTCCGGCCCCCTCTCCCAGGATGACCCGCAGGGCGGTGTACTTGCCCTGGGGAAGGGCGAATCCGTCATAGGTTTTGGTGGGGAACCACACCCCATCCTCCAGGGAGACGGTGACGGAACAGCGCTCTCCCGCCTCGGACACCGCCTGTCTGGCTGCCTCCTCCAGCGCCGGCAGGGCTTGTCGGAGGGTCTGGGCGGCCTCTTCGGCACTCTGGACCCCGGCGCAGACCTCCGCCGCCCGCTCCAGCACCCTGTCCCGGACCTGGAGCTTGAGGGCCTGATCGGCGGCGCTGTCGGAGTTGGCGATCACGTGGAGCCGGACCACCTGCTGGGCCAGGGCGGTCTGCTCTCGATCCAGCCACACCCCCGTCAGCAGGGCGATGGCCAGCCCCGCCATCAGCGCCGCCTCCCAGCGGCGCACACGCCGCCTTTGTCTTTTCTGTACAAGCTCCATATCCGGGCCCTCCTCTGTATCAGCTGCCTCTATTGTGCCCACCACCACACCTGCTCAGACGGAAACACCCAATTTTTTCCTGCCCATTTTTAACCGAATTTTCATCTTCTTTTTCCCCTTTCTTTTAATCCTGGGTGGTATGCTTAGGGTACCAACAGAAAAGGAGGAAACCTTCATGTTTACTCTGTTTGCTCTGACACTGGTCTGCCTGGTCGGCGTGGCCGCTATCAGTGTGGTGGCCGCTCTGGTCCTCACCCTCATCGGCCTGCCCTTGGCCATTCTATTCGGCCTGTTGCCCTGGCTGCTGCGGCTGGCCGGTATTGTGCTGCTGGTCAAAGGCCTTTTGGACCGCCCCTTCCAGGTGGAAAACCTGCTCCCCGCCGTGGGCGCCTTCGCCGCCGGCTGGCTCATTGGCTGGCTGTTCTAGAGCTGGCTTTGTGATGTTTTTCTTACGTTTTTCCCCAGCCGTTGACTTCGCCTCCCCAGAGCAGCTATAATCATAGCCGAAACGATATGGGAGGTGGGTCGCTGTATGGATATTCATATCCTGGTGGTAGACGACGAACCGGAGATCGCCGACCTGGTGGGGGTATATCTGCGCAGCGAGGGCTTTACCGTCCACACCTGCGGCACGGCCAGGGAAGCCCTGGAAGCTCTGGAGCGGCAGACGATGGACCTGGCCATCCTGGACGTGATGCTGCCCGACAAATCGGGCTTTGAGCTGTGCGGGGAGCTGCGGCGGGCCCACCGTTTCCCGGTGCTCATGCTCACCGCCAAGAGTTCTGACATGGATAAGATCACCGGCCTCACCATCGGCGCCGACGACTATATCACCAAGCCCTTCAATCCCCTGGAGCTGGTGGCCCGGGTCAAGGCCCAGCTCCGGCGGTATACCCGCTACAACAGCGCCCAGGAAAAGGAGCCTGGTGGCGAGGTCATCGACTTCAACGGCCTGGTCATCGACCGGGGCACCCACCAGTGCACCCTGTATGAAAAGGAGCTCAATCTCACCCCCATTGAGTTCGACATCCTGTGGATGCTCTGCTCCAACCGGGGACAGGTCATCTCAGCGGAGCGGCTTTTTGAGACGGTATGGGGGGAGAAGTACCTGGACCGGAACAACACCGTCATGGTTCACATCCGGCGGCTGCGGGAGAAGATGGGGGAGCCCAGCCGGGACCCCCGGTTCATCAAGACCGTATGGGGCGTGGGTTATAAGGTGGACTGACCCCCACCGGGCACGGCAAAATTTTTTCAGGAAAATTTGATATTTTGGTTGACAATCGGCGGCACATCGGGTATACTAACTCTTGCCCTGTTCATGAGGGTGGATATGGCGGCATAGCTCAGTTGGCTAGAGCACTCGGTTCATACCCGAGTTGTCCCCGGTTCAAATCCAGGTGCCGCTACCATGCAGCACACGCTGCACCGCATGGCGCGTTGGTCAAGCGGCTAAGACACCGCCCTTTCACGGCGGTAACACGGGTTCGATTCCCGTACGCGTCACCAACGTCTCCCATATGGAGGCATAGCTCAGCTGGTAGAGCGCTCGCCTCACACGCGAGAGGTCACAGATTCGAGTTCTGTTGTCTCCACCAAAGCAACATAATCCGAACTTGTTCCCCGTTGGGGACGGGTTCGGATTTGTTGTTTTCATAGCTGATTTAGCCACATAACCAAGAATGGCCCTTTATCTGCTACAACAGATAAGGGCCGTTTTTTATGTATCGCTATGCTGTTGTTTCCATTTTTCAAAGGCCGCTTGTCCCTCGACGCTTTCAAAGTACGCCTGTATTTTAGGCAAGAAGCAGCGTGCCAATGCTTCAATCTCAAAATCTGGGATTACTATTTCCTCCCGTTCTTCGGCCATATCGGGGCCGTGAATGTCAATCATAGGTCATCACCATCCATAGTTATAACAACGGGTTTACCTGTCGCGTCGTGTAATGGTAGATAAAGATTGTGTTGACTACGGTCTAAATAATCGTCTAATGGGTATTTTTTGGTTTCTTCGCCGTGACACTGTAACCAAAGCCGTATTTCTTTCGTTCTACATTTATCTTTGCCGGTCAACAGCTTTGCCTTAAAGGTGTAAATGTAATCGTCATAGAAGTATTGGAGTAACTGCTTATCTGCCGTGTCGCCCCAAATCTTGTAGGCTTTGTAAAGCACGGTATACAGACCGGAGCCGACACGCAGATGCTCAATAGATTGTCGCAAGGTGTTGTCCCGTGGGCTTGCTGCGATCAATGCAGCGGCCTTTGACCCAAGGGCTACTCCGATTAAGTCATCCGAAAAAGCTGTCATTTCGCCTGTTTCAGCATCTACAAAGCGGTATCTGTCACTGATGTATTTAGCAATTAACTTTTGTAAATCCTGCGTTGTTTGGCTGTTTCTCAACAATTCGCCTGTTATCTGATGTGCGTAATCGTGCAAAAATGACGCTTCAAAGCGCACCCAGCTTTCATATTGTAACGCTTCATCATAACGATAGCCCATGGATTGTATTTGCTCTTGTTTCTTATCGTAGCAACGCAAAAAGCCGTTGGACTTTCCTCGCCGAGAGCCTATATAAAATGTCTCATATGCTCCATCTTTATCAATGGCGGTCATATTGCGGACAGATTGATGGTCTTTCCAATTCTTCACTAAATATGTCCCGTCTTTCAACCGCTCGTAAATTAAATCTGGAGAAAATGGCCTGTTGGGAAGTATCTCGTCCGTGTAGTTGTAATAATCCGCTGTAAGGTCTATTCGGGATAGCCGGGTGGTATAAACATCGTCTTGTTGTATCATTCGTAAAAAGGTTGCGATATTTACATCAATTTGAAATTGCTTCTTAAACTCTTCCTTGTACGACGCATACGCATGAGCTGAAAATCGTACACAAATACCCATGCTCGGGAAATCATCGTGCCAGCTTATCACCAGATACCACGGCCGACAAGCAAAAGTCAGCCCATTTGTATAGCCAGCCGGGACTTTCTCGGCACGAACTATATCATCGCCAAACAGGTTCATGAGCAGCGATTTGACGAGAAATATATCTATTATCTCATTCACGATATCCGCCCAATCCGTAACCATGACCTTATCTGTTGATTGCAAAATAAGCGTGAACTCGTCTACTCCTACGGATAATGAGGGCAATTTTACCACCCCCTATTTTGTTAGTTTGTATTGTTTTTTATCGTGGAACCCCCGTGATTACATCACGGGGGTTCCGTCATGCCGCGCTACGCGCGGTTTACAGGCTGGGCAGAACGGTCACGCACAGGCTTTGTCAATGCGTCAAAAATATCAAAGTTAAGCGAGGGAAAAGAAACAGGCCGGGGTGCGGCGGTGATCCCGTCGCAGTAGATCAAACCCTGCCCTTTGTTCCAATGCCGGGAGGGCAGGTCCGCCGAGTGACCGTAAATGGTCATCAATGTGGTAGTCGGGGCGTTGCCGAGACAGATTTTAAGCGGTAAATTGTCGCGAATAGCCGTGGGAATGTCGCTGGAATCAGACTTTTGCATGGCAATCCATGCGAAAAAGCCGAGTTGCCGCCCCATCAGGACCACATTACGCATGAGTTCTTCCACCTCGTCGCGCCGCTTCTTATCCTTACTGATACTTGCCTGAAATGCCGCATACTCGTCCATCAGAAAAATATACGCTGGAAGCTGAAAATCCGTAAAATCTGCGCTGAGTTTGCCGTTCAGCTTGCCCCGCATTTCCTCTTTCCGTCCCATCATGGCATGATAAAAGGCACGGAGCAAGTCAATAATATCGTCAATATCATCTGCCGTCCGATCCGGGGCCAACGCTCCGCCCAAGACCGCTATATCGCTGCCCTTAGGGTCGGCATAGTAAATAATTGGTGGAATGGGCCAATTTAATAACTGCGCCAGTAACCCCATAAGTGCGTAGGACTTGCCCGCGCCGGTAATACCCACCAGCAAGAGGGAACGGATTTTGATACCCTCGTTGCGGCCATCCATAAAAAGCGTATACGAGCCGTACCGTTCCGTGTGCTGCTTTGCGTAGTCGGCCAGTGCCGTATAGCTGGAAAACTTTAATTGTTGGTTTATGCGGCTGTCTGAAATCTCGAAATAGTAATAGTTGTTATTGTCTGAACTGTACTGTGCATCTACTACATACACGCCAAGTGCTGAGGATAGGTTGACAGTGGACAAACTGGCGTCCGTCTTGATATGGTTCTGGATTTTAACAATGGCGCAAGTCATCTTTTTATCGGTGAACTTAATCGTGATGCATGGTAAGCGATGATACTGACCTCCAACGGCGATCCCATATCCAGCCTCTAAAAGTGCCTGGCGGACATTCTTTTCCATTTGTGCATGGGTCAATGCGTACCTGCCGCCTCTCCAGATTTGGTGCCGGACACACCATGCAGTGGCCCAACCAATTACCAGAGCGCCACTCACAAGATAGCACCCCGTTCCGATCCGGTAGCAAGCACCGATAATCTCTGACTGCTCCGCCAACCGCAGAAACGACAGCACACCAGCCAGTGCGGTGCCGACCGGCCCCCGCAGGAGCCAGCCGGTCAGCGCCGCTATCAGGGTGATTGCTATCAGGATTACATGATACTTGCGGCAGAGGTCATATCGCTTCACGCCTTGCCACCTCCTTGCTGCTGTTGAAATTTCTGGATTTCGTGGAACCGCAGAATCGGTGAATAATCAATGTAAAAGCTGGCCTCCGCAATAAAGCCCCCCAACTGTACCCGGTCTCCCTTGGACAGCGGCAGCGGATAGCTGCAACCAACAACCGTCACTGAAAAAGTCTCCAGCGCATTGTTGTCACGGGGACGGCCTGTCCTGTCCGTTCCGTGGTCGTGTGCGTCGGTCAGAATTTGGAGTGTCACCGTCGCACCGGGAGCCAAACCAGCCTCGGGCTTGCCCTTATAGGGCCGTTGGCTGACATACATATACTGCCGTCCCCAATCCTTGTCCATCGCCTCCCAGTCAATGACCGTGCGCACATACGGCGAGATATTCAGCATAGTTATCACCTCCTTCCTGTCTGAATCTTTACCGGTGGTTACTGTAGAAATCAAAAAATGAGCCACAATCCCCCGTGAGTGAGGGAATGTGGCTCGTCAAAGAAAGCATAAAAAACAGCAACCACCGACGAGCCACATCGCCAGAAGCACAAATATGTGTTTCTAGCTTTGGCTGATGGAGGAATATCCTCCGAAACCACTTATAGGTTTCCGGCAATTACTGTGTTTTAACAATGCTATATTAGCATATTTATTATATCGTGTCAATAGCTATTTAGAATAAAACTCCCTCTCCATTCATCGGAGAGGGAATTTTATAAAGGTTATCTGTTAAGCTAACTGCCGCCACAGACAATAAATCACATCAGACCGGGGACAAGCACTCTTGGCGGAGAAGATCAATCCATCCGTTAAACCGTTTTCTTCCGCCCAATCTAAAGCCGCTGCGGACCAGTCGCTGCCTGCGGCAGTATCACCGGCAGTGCGGGCCAAAAAGGCCAAAATCTGGTCATAGGCGACGGGACTATTGACCCCAAAAGTGGTGGCACTCACGCCGCCGGTGATTCCTTGTTCCGCTGCCCATAAAACTGCATTATAATAGTAGGCGGTGGTATCGGTTACATCGGCAAAAGGCGACACCTCAGAGGTCGGCTGCGGTGACCCGGCTGCCCGCCACAGGAAGGTCATTGCCTGGGCACGGGTGACGGTTGCGCTGGGGGAGAAGGTGGTCGCGGAGGTACCGCCGGTCACGCCGGTGTCTTTGGCCCAGACCACCGCCTCGGCGAAGTAGTCGCTCTCGTGGACATCGGAGAAGCCAGCCACGGTGGGAGAGGTGGGCACCGTGGCAGAGGCGGAAAGGGAGATTCCCTCCATTACCTTTGCCGGAACAGAGACACTTCCGACGGAGCCATTCCCCAATTGCCCATACGAATCAATCCCCCATGTCCACAGGGAACCGTCAGTTTTGATAGCGGCTGTAAAGTTCCCGCTGCCGCAGCTAACAGCACAGACATCATCCATGATTTTTACTGGAACTGATTGACAAGTAATCATATTATGAATCCCCCGTTGCTGTGTCTGGTCCCCTTCTCCGCCATTTCCAAGCTGCCCGTGTTCATTGCTGCCCCAAACCCAAAGGCTACCATCTGCCTTGATTACGGCGGTATTGTCTGCCCCACAGCTGACAGCCGCCACATCATCCATAATCTTGATTGGAACAGAGGAATTTTTATTTGTGCCATTGCCAAGCTCGTAAAGGAAGTTGCTTCCCCATACCCATAGAGAACCGTCGGTCTTGATTGCGGCAGTATGCCAAGGTCCGCAGCTGACAGCCGCCACATCATCCATTACTTTCACGGGGATGTTAGAATCTCTAGTGCTCCCAGTACCTAGTTGTCCTTCCCTATTCCGCCCCCACATCCATAGGGAGCCGTCTTTTTTTATGGCGGCAGCAGAATACTGACCGCAGCAAACAGCGCTCACATCATCCATAATTTTCATAGGTATGGTTTGAATCTGCACAGAGTAAGAGGAATCTGGAGAAACAGTTTCATTTCCGATGCCTCCGTTCCCAAGCAGATACCCTGATTGGCCATTTGTGCCCCAGACCCACAAGGAACCGTCTCCTTTGATGGCGGCGGTATAACTGCTGCCGCAACTGACGGTGGAAACATTATCCATTACTTTGACGGGAATGGTTTGAATTGGATTAAATGAACTGCTGAGTGCATTCCCGGTAATACCAATCCCCAATTCGCCATGCGTGTTGTCCCCCCACATCCAAAGAGAGTTGTCTGTTTTAATAGCAGCAGAGTGAGAGTAACCCAGACTGACCGTGCGCACATTATCCATCACTTTGACCGGGACTTCACAGATGCGCGTTTTCATAGCCCCCCCATCTGCATATTTCGCACTTTGTCCGACCCCCAACTGGCCATAAGAATCGTAGCCCCACATCCACAAGGAGCCATCGGATTTGATGACAGAAGCGCAAAGGGCAGATGTGCTGAGGATGGTTTCGGTACCTAATGTAGAGACACCGCCAAGAGCCAAAGCGGGCGTAGCCAGCCCGATAGATAGAATCAAAGCCAGCGCCAGAGATAATAGTTTTTTCATGGTATCCCCTCCCAAAATATAGAATACTACTTAAATTTTAACACTATAATGTTTTATTGACAAGCCATTTTTATCTGCCATTGGCACACATACATTTTAGATGTTCCTGCTTATACTTCTTTAATGTGGTGATAAGATGGAACATATGAATTTTGACAATGAGACTTTCTATGAAAGAATCAGAAAGAATATCAAGCGATACCGAACAGAGCAGGGATTGACCGCCGCCCAGCTTGCGGAGAAAGCAGGGCGGGGGCATGATTATCTTCGGCAAATCGAGAGTGAAAAGGACCGGCACCATGTTTCTTTAATTTCTCTTCATAAAATTTCTATGGCGTTGAATATAAGCATGGACGCCTTAGTATCTGAAAACGACGATAAATAACCGACTGACAAGTTGTATACTGTCAGCCGGTTTTTTTGTTGTCCAGAGGTGGAATTGCGGTAATTGTAATCGCGTGGCCCGCCACGGGTGGGGCCCGGGTGCGTGTCGTGATCCGCGGCAAGGCGGGGTCAGAGGTTGGTACGCTCCTTCGCAATCCCCCGCCGGGGGTATGGGATGACTTACGAGCTGGCCCCCGTGGGGATTGCTGTCGCTCTGACGCCCTGCGGGGCGTGGGATGTATATGCTCAAATCAACCATTGACTTAAACTATATAATATGCTAAAATAGAATACGGAAAGGGGTGACAATATGAAAGAAATTGGTGCGCGTATGCGTTTACTGAGAGAATCCGCAGGAATCACACAAAAAGATATTGCCGCCATGTGCGGGAGTAATCAGACCACCGTCGCCAAGATGGAAACGGGCAAAACTGCCCCATCCGTAAAAATTCTAATCTGGTGGGCGGATAAGTTTGATGTTTCACTGGATTATCTTTGTTGCCGGACAGATAAGCCAGAGGGCAAAATGTACGAGTGCCGCAAACCTCCAGAAGCCGTAGAAAATGATAAGCGGCAATTTATTGAAATGTGCTTTGACTCGAAATCGCCAGAAAGCAAGCGGTTGAAAGAATTGTTGTTCCAGATGTGGACGGCTGAAGAGGAAGAAGCGAAATGAAAGCTGTTATCTATGCCCGGTTCTCGTCTGACCGCCAGCGGGAAGAATCCATCGAGGGACAAATCCGGGAGTGTACCGAGTACGCCCAGCGGCAGGGTATTACTATCATAAACACCTATGTTGACCGGGCAAAATCGGCCTCTAAGGATGTAGATAAGCGCGAGAACTTTTTGCGGATGATACGGGACAGCGGCAAGCGTTTATTTGACGTGGTGCTTGTGTGGAAACTTGACCGCTTCGCCCGGAGCCGCTACGACAGCGCACACTTCAAAAACATTTTGAAGAAGAACGGGGTCAAAGTCGTTTCCGCCACGGAGAACATTACAGACGGCCCGGAAGGTATTATCCTTGAATCCATGTTAGAGGGCATGGCCGAATACTATTCCGCTGAACTTTCAGAAAAAATCCACCGGGGCCAGAAAGAAAATGCGCTCAAGGGCAAGAATAACGGCGGCACCGTTCCCCTCGGCTATACTTTGAACAAAGAAACCCAGCATTTAGAGATTAACCCAGTAACGGCCCCCATTGTGCAGGAGATTTTCCAAAGGTATGCGGCAGGCGATACAATCAAAAGTATCAAGGATGATTTCAACAAGCGGGGGTTAAAAACAAATAGAGGCTATTCGTTCCGTTACTCCACATTCAACACCGTTCTAAAAAACCGGAAGTATATCGGGGAATACAAATATCAAGATGTGGTCATCCCCGGCGGCGTTCCTGCTCTTGTGTCAGAAGATGTATTTAACCGGGTGCAGGCCCGCATGGAGAAGAACAAGCAGACCCCAGCGGCGGCAAAGGCGGCAGAGCGCTATTTGCTGACAACGAAGTTATTTTGCGGCGACTGCGGGCGCATGATGGCTGGGGAGAGCGGCACCGGAACGGGCGGAAAGATTTACCGTTATTATAAGTGCCACAGCGCCAAGAACAAAAAGGGCTGCAAGAAAAAGCCGGTCAAAAAAGACTGGATTGAAAATTTTGTGGTGCAGCAAACCATGATGATGGTTATGGACAAGCCACTAATGGATCGCATTACAGACAAACTGCTGGACTTACAGGGTGAAGAAAACCACGACTTGCGGCTCTTAGAGCAACAGCTTACCGAGGTGGAAAAGGGCATTGAAAATATGCTGAACGCCATCCAAGCGGGAATCATCACGGAATCCACCAAGCAACGCCTTTCCGATTTGGAGCGATCAAAGAGCGACCTTGAAGAACGCATTACAGAAAATCGAATCCAGCACCCGGCCCTGAGCCGTGAGCAAATTTCCTTTTTCCTCGACCAGTTCCAGCAAACAGATGTGAACGACGAGGAACAGCGGCAACGGCTGATTGACAGCTTTGTGAACGCCGTGTATGTTTACGAGGATAAAATCATTCTGATTTTTAATTACAAAGGCGGCACAAAGGCCGTCAACCTAAATGATATAAATAGTTCGGATTTGGAAGCCTCTCGTCCACCAAAACAAATTCGGACCTTTACCAATGGTAAGGGTCCGAATTTGTTTTGTGCCTGTAAAAGCCCCTGTGCCTGGCACAGGGGCTCAGTCTGTCGAGAAACCCGGCATATGCGTCAAGCATAAGCCGGGTTTCTTGTGTATAGCTGCCAAAGAAGGATAAGGGTAAATGGAGCAAGCTTCTCCTTCCACAACCAACAGGCCAGTTTTTTGAGAT
>DXCX01000066.1 GCA_019115785.1 Candidatus Intestinimonas merdavium
GTGGTCTGTATCTCTTTTTGCCTGGGGGCTTTCTCCTCCCCAACAGCCGGGAACCGGCCTTCCTTGTACTGTGGCTCCCTCTCCTGGCGCTGGGCCTTGGGAATGGGCGGGCGGCTCTTTCCCTCTGGGGAGACCGCCCCCTCCGGGGCCAGATAGGTCAGCTGGGGCGGCGCTCCCGCTCCCTGGGCCACCCCCTGGACGGGCCGCAGCTCTTCCCCCGGTTGGGATTCGGTTTCTATAGACGCCACTGGCCCTGTGCGGATCTCTCGGGCCATAGTCTGAATGTCTTTCCTCTTGGTGCCTCTCCCCGCCACCGTACTGGTGTGAGGCTGGGCCCCCATCTCGCCCCTCCCCTCTGTAGGTCGGGGCGTGGAGGGTCGGCCTTTCTTCCCGGATGGGACCTCCTGGTATCCGCCCTGATCGACTGAGGGACGAATATCACCCGATACCCCAGACGGTGCAGGCGCAGCGCCTTCTCTCTGATGGGAATTTCTTGCTCCATCAGCGGGGAACCTCACCGCCTCGGAAACCTGTCTCTGGTCATATCTCTGGCGGACAGCCCGTCCAGGTTCCTCCGTCCGGGTCAAGACCTGATCCACCGCCTGTTCCGCCGCCCGGGTCAGCTTCCGGTTCAGGCGAGACCTCTCCCCGCTTTCTTCCATCTCCGCTCTTCCCACACCCGCTCCCAGGTGCGTCATGACCTCCGTGGGGAGGTACCGCTCCCCTTGTCTCTCCAGAGGGAGAAAACCCAGATGTGGACGCTCCTTAGCTTGACGCATCCCAAAGGGCCGTTCCTGCTGCGCCAACGTCTGAAGCTGCCGGGAAAAGGCAGCGGCCTGCCAGCCAAGCTGTCCGGGGACAGCTGTATGAAGCGATGCCGCTCCCTTTTCCCCGCCGCTCTCCACCTGTCGGGTCATGGTCAGGTGGATATTCTGATTCACAATCTGGTAGAACGCCTGATGCGGGGGCTCATGCCTCTCCGACGAGGAGTGGTCGGCCCGAGCAGGCCGCTGCTTTACCTGCTTTTCCCGCTCTATGATGCGTTCCACGATACGCTGCGTACTTTTGATCTGCTCTGCCGTTCCCTTCTGCTCCCTCAGCGCCTGCAAAATCAAGTGCAGATCCACCTGGAGCACGGGAGCTGGCCACTGGGGATGGGCCTCTTCCTCCCCTTCCCGCAGCAGCTCCAAGGGCACATAGGGGTAGGCCCCCTGCCGCTGCTCCGCCTGGGCCAGCAATTCCTGGGCAAAGGCCTGGGCCAGAGCGCCAAAGGGGGAGATAAAAAGCCGCTTCTGAGATAGTACGGCCATATTGGGCTTTGTAACCGCGATGGAATCCATTAGATGCACCCGTTATGGATCAGCTCGATTCGGCTGACGGCCACACTGGCCTGGTTGCTGTTGAGCTGGGGCCCAACATATTTTTGCAGATGGGCCCCCACGATGGTCCACTCCCGCTGGGGCGTGCCAAAGCTGTCACGCAGAATGATGGTTCCGGCCAGTGGTATAGACATACCCTGGTTCACCATTCCCATCAGGAGAGAGACACTGTCCACGGTGGTGACCACGCCCTGCTCGAGCACCAGATGCTGCGGCTTCACATTCTTGAAAAAGTATCGCGGGTAGTTGCTCCCACCTTCGGTATAGATCTCATAATCCGCCTCCATGTCCAGGCCGGAAACCGAGGCAAAGCCCCCTGCAAGCACCGCGCCGGTGCCAATGAGCAACACATCAAAATAGGAGCCGGACAACGCCATGCTCTCTCCTCCCTCCAGCCAGGATAATCGGCGCCCTCTTTTCTCTCCCTATGCGGAGAGGGCCTGCCAATCTACCGGGGAACAGGCGGCTGAGTGGTCCGCTTCATCCCCGTGAAGGCAAAGGTAATGCTCTCGGTGAGCACCTCGCTGCGGCTGCCGTCCATGGGCGAGAGCTCATAGCCAATGGGCATCGCGTTTTGCAGAGTCCAGATGACACCCGGAAGCCCCTGATCGGTGAGGGTGATGATGTCAATGGTCCGCCTCAGCTTGTCCCCGGTGGGCCCGGTGAGCACGCTGGCCGATGCTGAGCACAGCCAGTCCAGAAACTGGTTGTCTCCCACCACGCCTTTGCTCAGGGTGACTGGTGCATAGCCAGTAAATACCGGCATATACTCCTTCACGCCCCGGCCATCATTCCCCGCCCGGAACTGAATGGTCTCCACATCCATTTTGATACCGGAAAAGCGGCTGAAGGCGGCAGAGATCTCCTGGCTGTCCCCCACCCGGACCAAAAAGCGAAACGCCTGAATGGGTTCTTGATAGACGATGGCCATACTTACTGCTCACCTGCCGTTTCATCGCAATTCAAAGGTCTTCTTTTCATCTCCACTGAGTTTTTGGTTGATGGCGGATACCTCGCGGCACCACCGCCGCCGCTCCCAGTGGTCCAGGGACGTCAGGTCCTCGTTGGACCAGTGCAGATAGTAGGCCAGAAACGCCATCTCCTGATACAGACGCTCCTGGGGGTAGAGCGACACCCCCTGGGTGTGCCTGAGGTACAGCGGGCTCTGCTCCGGTAGGGGAATCCCCTGCCACGGAAAGATGTGCTCCTCCTCCGGCTGTGGCGGGGGGACCCGCCGGATGGGGAGCCCGGCATTTTCCTCACAAGCCCACTCTAGCCCAGCAAAAAATCCAGCGGCACCTCAAACTGCTGATTGCAGTGGGGACAGGTGATCTGGTAATGGGGCATCTCCGACATATTGATACGCTGGTACATGTCCTGAAGATAGGCCAGGTCCATGGTAAAAAGATTTTCAATGACCCTGGTGTTGACCGCGCTTAGGGTCCCCAGCTTGGTGACCACCCGGGAGAGCAGGATAATGGTGAGATAGCCAGAGTTCTGCTGTACCCTGGGGTCCCGGAGGGGCAGGATCTCATCGGCCGCCGTGGCCAGACGCATGGTGCCCCGCTTGTGCAGGTCCCCATTGGCATCCACATATCCCTTCGGCAACTCAAACTCGAATTCGGTCTGCATGGTGGCGTCCTCCTATGCCTTAGAAGCGGTATGTATCCCCAACAGCCCACAGGCGGGAGGGCCTGTGGGCTGTTGGGATGGTATCAAGCATCAGATGTCAGACGGAGCGCCCGCGGCCGAGCCGGGGATGTGCTCCAGACCCTCGTGGCACAGCTCCAGGGACTGGATGGCCACTTCGCCGCCCATACCATTCAAGTCGGGCACAGTGTAGCCCACCGGCCAGGCGTTGATCAGGTTCCAGGCGGGGCCAGGGTTGCCCGCGTCATCGATGAGGGTGATGGTCACATTGTGACGGACCATGCCAGTGGGAGGCGCGGTGTTGGTGGGGGCCACGGAGTTGAGCCACTCCAGGAAATCGGAGTCATCGGAGACGCCCCAGCGCAGGGTCACATTGCCAAACTTGGTCAGCCCCGCCAGCTTGCGGGGGGTATTCCGGAGGTCGTCGCCCTCGCGGTATTCCACGGCATCAGTGGAGGCGCTCATGCCAGACACTTCCGAGAAGCCCGCACGGCTGATCCCATCGATCTCCACCTGGTACCGAAATACTCTATAGGGGTAATTGATGGCCATGATTCATTTTCGTCCTTTCTGTATCAGTCTTGAAGGCCCCTAGGATCAACCAGCCGACTCAGAGGCGGTCTTCTGGGTAATGCGGAAGATCACAAACTCGGCGGGCTTCACGGGAGCGATGCCGATCTGGCAGATCAGCCGGCCATTGTCGATGTCGTCCTGGGTCATGGTGGTGGGGCCGCACTCCACAAAGAAGGCCTCAGAGGGGCTGGAGCCGGCCAGGGCGCCATCCCGCCAGCAGGTGGCCAGGAAGCTCTCAATGGTACGGGTCACACGGCTCCACAGAGCGCTGGAGTTGGGCTCAAAGACCACCCAGTTGGTGTTGGCCTTGATGGACTCCTCCACATAGATGAACAGGCGGCGGACGTTGAGGTACTTCCACAGGCCGTTGGAGCTGATGGTGCGGGCACCCCAGACACGGATGCCGCGGCCGGTGAAGGCACGGATCAGGTTCACGCCGATAGGATTGAGGATGTCCTGCTCGCCCTCGTTATAGGTGCAGGACAGGCCAGTGCAGCCCCGGACCACCTCGTTGGCGGGCGCCTTGTGCACGCCCCGCTCGATGTCGGTGCGTGCATAGATGCCGGCCATGGCGCCGGAGGGCGGGAAGTAGGCAGCACGCTTGGCACCGGCGTCATACATCTCCAGCCAGGGGTGGTACATGGCGGCATAGGTGGAGTCGTACATGTCGCGGAAGTTGGCCACATCGTTGGTTTTCTTCAGCTCCATGGGCACGTCCAGGATGGCAAAGCAGCTCTTTTTGCTCTCACAGAAACCGATCAGAGCGGCCTGGACCTCCGGGGCGGTGATTCCAGGGATGGCCATAATGGACACGTTGCCGTTTTCCAGGAAAGCCTGCAAGCCAGTGCGTCTGCCGGGGCCGTCATCCTTGCCCAGGAAGGCGTCGGGGGTGGCGGTGAGCACAGAGCCATTGCTGCCGCCCTGGAGGGTGAGCACCATGTCGTCACTCTCTCCGCCGCACAGGGCGAAGGGCACGATGGAGGCCGCCTTGGGGGCGGGGGCGGCGGGGATCTCCTTGCCGTCCTTGTCTTTCTCCTTGGCGGGAGCGGCAGGAGCGGGAGCCGCCTTGACGGCCAGCACCTCGATGGCGATGAGGTCGGATCTCCGGGTCCGGGCACACACATTGTTCAGCGCGTCGGGTTTGAGGGAGAGGTTCTCAAAGACCTCCACGTTCTCGCCCAGCCGGGCGGTGATGGTGATCTCACAGGTTTTGATGTACTTGGCGGTGCCGACCTTGGTGTCGGCCACATCCAGGGTGCAGGGGGCGTCCAGGGTGACGACCTTGTCCAGCACGCTCTTCACGGTGGCGTGGGCGGTGGTCTTTCCGTCAAAGAGCTCCACCACGTCGCCGGGGTTGAAGCCGTCGGCGTTCTTCAGGGTCAGGTCGGCTCCGCTGACGGAGAGGACCTGGGTCTTGGCCTTGGAGGCGGGGGAAACCACCACCCGCATATCCTCCGCCCAGGCGCCGGGATTGGCGGCGGTGATCTTCAGGACGCCGGTGGTAAGGCTGGCCGCCTTGGCGTCGGCAGGCACCGCCCGCATGATGTAGGCCCGGGCGCCGCCATTGGCGAAGAACTGCTCCACCGCGTAGGGGAGAAAGCGGTTATTGCCGTAAGCCGCGTCGCTGAGGTAGCCGCCATACATCCTCTTGTAGTCGGAAAAGCTGGTGACCAGCTGGGGCTGCCCGATGACCGGGCCCCGCTCCGCAAGGCCCACAAAGCCCGCGGTGCTGGTGCTGACGCCCTGCATGGGTGTTGCGCCGGAATCGTACTCCTCCACGTAAACACCCGGGGATAAATACTCTGCCATGCTGTTGCTTCACGCCACGTGTCATGGCTGGGGGCCGGACGTGAAGCGCCCCTCCTTTCTATGATCAGATATCGCCTGCTGATGATATTCTCCAAAACCCCAGCCAGCCGGGATTCGGATTCAAGGGTGAAAAGGGAGGCCCTGGGCCTCCGCCGTCAGCCGCTCCCACCAGTGAGAGAGCGCGGCGGCATTGTATTCCAGCGCACCGGCAATACGCGACTGCGCTTCAAACGCTTCCGTGAGCCGGGCGCTGGTCCGAAAGACAAAATGCTCCTCCTGCAGGAAGAGGCTTCCCTCTACCAGCTGGCTGTTGAGCTGGCTGCACAGGGCCAAGGCCCGGCCGGCGTCCTTCACCCTGGCGGGATGAACGCCATATACCAGCACACGGTCATCCTGGCATTGACAGACGGTCTGCCAGGCGCACCCACCGCTGGAAAACCGGAATTGGAACTGGTCTCCCCGTCGCGCAAAGTCCACACCGCTGCGCTCCAGCAGAGCTGCCAGTTCTCCGCCGCTGTCCGGCGGAAGGTCAAAGGTCTGCTCCATGCCCGTCCTCCTCAGTAGACAAGCCCTGCCGGGTCGAAGGACCGGCCCGTCACTTCCTCCGCAGGAAGGGCGGGAGGTGATACCGTCAGGACCTGACCGAGCTCCGGCACCGGATAGGGCGTACACGCCATATCTTGGGGCAGGGTGAAGCGGGTCTGCTCCAGCGGCAGGGACTGCCGCTCCAGCAGGTCTGTCATCTCCTGATTCCCCACCAGCGCCGCCAGCTCCTTCAGGCGGGCGGGGGCCATCTCCAGCGGTGACAGCCCTTCCAACACGCCCCGGGCCAGCTGGCCGGGACCGCTCAGCCGCGCCTGCTCAGGTGTCCGGACCTCCGGGCGCTCCCTGCTCCGCTCCTCCCGGCTCTGGGACTCCCGCCCCAGCGTCTGCTGCTCCATCCGCCCCGTTCCCTCCTTCGTCCGGGGGCGGCTCCTCCGCCCCGGCGGCCTCCCTCAGGGCCTGATCCAGCGCCCCGGCAAAGCCGGGGGCCTCGAACACCTCCAGCGCCTCTGTAGCGCGGTCGGAGAGGAAGCGGAGCTTGTTGATGAACTCCTGCTTCATCTGCCCCTTTTTGCCGATGAGGGCCTCCATTCGGGCGGCGGCATTTTGAAGGGCCGCCTTCTCCTGGGTATCCTCCGTCTTTCGCAGCCGCTGCTGGTACTGCTCCAGCAGTTCCCGTTCACGCCTGTCGTCCAGGAAGGGGTACATGGTGCGCAGGGTATCTGCCCCGGCCTGGCCCATCTCGCTTTTGCCCAGGACCAGGTCCCGCATATCCTCCACAGTGCGCCGGGCGTCCCGAAGGGTGTCCACCACCAGGCCTACGGCGCTGTCGGTAAACCCCCGGTTGAAGACCACCTTGTCCGGGCTGTGCCCGGGCACGTTGCGCATGGGGGAGGCCTTTTCAAAGAGCTTGCGCTGCTGCCACTTGTCGGGCTGGGACTGCCCCACAGTCTTTTTCAGACAGGAAAAGAGCATCATCTGCCCCGTTCCCCGGAGCACAGCCCCGGAAAGCGTCCCCCTTTGAAAGGCGGTTTCGGAGAACCGGCGGAGCATCGCCTGATTTTCCGGCGTATCCCGCTCATAGAAAGCGCGGGACGAGGTATCGTCTGGCATCTGCTCCTGCGCCTGGGCTTCCCCCCGGGGTAGGTCCTCCTCATTCATCTCGCCGCCCAGCCGGGCCGCGTGACGGCGTCCCATGGCATCAAAGGTCTGTTGAAAGGATTCTGTCACATGGTATAGGGGGTCACGGTGCTGGAATTGTTCCGTCCCCGCGGCCCAAGCCATCTCACGGCGCAGTGTCTCCTGACGCTCCCGGGGGCGGAGCTCTTCAGCGCCCGGCCGCCGGATCTGAATGCGGGACATCACACCCTGCCCCCCAGCGCCAGGCGCATACTCCGGACTACATGTCGAAATTTCACCGGCCGGAGGATGAAATCCGTGCAATGCAGACGCACACAGCGCACCGCAAACTCCTGGGTGTCATCCACCAGGATGATACTGCACTCCCGGTCCACCTCCCGCAGCTGTCTAGTCTGGGCAAAGCCGGTGACCCCGCCAAAGGCCATGAAGACGATGTGATACCGCTCCTTTCGATTGGAAAACTCACTGGGAGAGAAAAAGCACTGGAACGCCGCCGGAATTTGGTAGAGGACACAATACTGCCGAATCCATTCGCACAGCTGCTGTGCAGTCGCCCGGTTGTTTTCGCACACGGCGATTCTCATACTCCGCCCTCCAACCAATGTCCTCCCTTTTAGGCCACAGGTATCATACCGGATTTTGGGGACTGGGGCAAGCATGTTGACCTAAACAACGCAGATGAGGGGTAAACTGCATATATAGTAAAATCCGGCCTTTCGGGCTGGCGGAAACAACCGCAATGGCAAGTATTTTCATATCACGTCCGCAGCCAGTCCAAAATAGGGGTTTTCATACGTTGTCTTGATTGTAGCAGCGCAGGAATAGATCCGCTCTGTACCGGTAGGGGCACCCTTCTCAGCACTGGTCCCGGCCCATGTTCAACTTCTCCCTGCCAATGGTGTATTCTTACCGTTCAGTATAGGATATGCCGATACAAAAAGCAACAATTTCCAACACAAATTCACGACAGATACAAATTTTAAAGCACCAATCAATCATATAAAATGAGACGCTGGATATTCGGGTATGCCCCGGCGGCAAATTGGCATCCTGCGCAAGAATAGAAATCAGAAAGTGAGGGGTCACGAATGGGACCAATCAACCACGAGGTTATCCCGGTCGGCCTGTTGGGGGCATTGGGGGGCACTCTGACCGGCATGATCTGTGTTGTGGTGCTTGGCCAGCCATGCCATGCCTCGGTCTTCACCGGTATGGTCGTGGCGGCATGCGCCATCAAGGGCTATCCAGTGCTTGTACATACGATGGGGCAGTTACGGGCTGTGCTTCTCTCCATCCTTTCCATGATAAAAACATTCTTGAGTGATCAGTTTGACCTATCCAGACGCATGGCCCGTCTGTTCCATGAGAGAGAATTGCTGTGGCAGCAAAACCAGGCCTACCGGGCGGAATTTGATCGGATGCGCCAGTGGGAGCGGCAGCTCTGCGCTCTCCGCCACGATATGAAAAATCACCTGTCCGTTCTGAGGACATATGCTGCGCTGGGGCAGACGGAAAAGCTGGAGCAATATCTGGATCGTCTGGGGCAGCCGCTCATCCCACCCGGCTTTATCCACACAGGCAACCCGGAGATTGACAGCATGTTAAATTACAAGCTGGAGCAGGCGGAACGGGCCGGGGCCAGGCTGGAACTGGATGTGCGTCTGCCTGAGGGTTTTGCAGCAGATGTGTTTGACTTAACTATAATCTTGGGCAATCTGCTGGATAATGCGTTGGAGGGGCTGAAAAAAAGCCGGGCCAAGGCGCTTTTCCTATGTCTGGCGGTGGACCGGGGTGTATTTTTCTTCAAAATCGCCAACAGCTATGACGGCATCGTGCTTCGGGCGGGCAGCTACGGTGATCCCGTCTATCGCTCCCGCAAGCAGGGCAAAGGGCATGGCCTGGGGCTCCCTGCGGTCCGCCGTATGGTGGACAAATATCATGGTACGCTCCACATCGACAGCACTGGTAGGATGTTCTCTGTGGAGGCGGTTCTCTATTTGAACGGTTTAGACTGAGAACGCCGTTTCTTTTCCCAGGAGGCGTCCTGCGGCAGTGTGGGGCCACCCACCCCGGCACCATGGCAATAGGGCTCTGACAGAGCAGCCCCTACAGAAATGAATGTAACCGGAAGCCTCCCTGCACAGGGAGCGTCGTTGTACCCGCTCAAAAAGATGTGCCATATACGACGGAAATGGCGCCCTCCCGCTCCGTCACAGGTGATGCTTACTGCACTGGGAGAAGCTCTCGGACAGCGGCTTGGCCACTGTGTCGTAATTTTTGTTGCACAGGGTGGTGAACAGCATGTCCACCACCAAAAGGGCGGCCACACGGCTGCTCATAGCGCCGCTTCGGAACTCCAGCTCCGGCGAGGAGGTGGGCAGCACATAGTCTGCCAGCTCCATCAGCGGATTGGGACCGTACTTGGTTACGGCGACGATACAGGCCCTGCGTTCGCTGGCCGCCTTGGCGAGCTCCAGGATCTCCGCTGTTCTGCCCGAATTGGAAAAAAACACGGCCACATCCCCCGGTTTCATGGATGTGATGTAGGTGAGCTGCATATGGGTGTCCGTGCAGAAGATTGCCTTCAGGTCGATGCGCAGCAGCTTGTGGTACAGATCCTCCGCCACCAGTCCTGAGGCGCCCACACCGAAGAGCCTTACGCTCTGGGCCGCGGCAATACGGGCGGCCACCGCCTCCAAAACGGCGGGTTCCTGGATCTTGGCGGTACTCTTGACAGCGTCCACCGCGCTGGCCTCGATCCCCCGGATAATGTCCTCAGTACTAGAGTAGATCCGCGTGTCCAGAAAATCCATGCTGCTGGGCACGGCGGCCTCCTCCCGTGCCTCCCGAAGCTGGGAAACCAGGTTTTTTTTCATATCCTTCAGGCCGGAAAAGCCCAGAGACTTACAAAAGCGTACCCACATGACCTGGCTGACACCGCTTTTCTCGGCCAGAGAGGCGATGGGGTCATCAAAAACAGAGCTGAGATTTTCCAGAAAATATCTGGCGACCTTTTGCTCTGCGGGACTGAGCGCATCGTATATGCTTCGGGTCCTGATCTCAATGTCCGTCATTTCAAACCTCTTTCCTGATATAAAGAATGGGGATACTCATAAAGTATCCCCATTCTCAGTCTGTCGAAAAAGTGCAAATGCGTCTGATCTCGTACAAGAGCCTCGCAGAGTTCCGTCGTCGGCAGACGACGGAAGGACGTGAAATCTGTTTTTTCCGGCGACATGTGCGTCGGAAAAAACACTGCTCAGCCCGCAAGCGTGCGAGCAAAGCGAGTGCGACGCAGCGGGCTGCAACCCTTCGAGCACGTGCTTGCACGTGCGAGAGAGCCTG
>DXCX01000067.1 GCA_019115785.1 Candidatus Intestinimonas merdavium
CCGTCCCTGCCAGTCGGACCGTTCCGGCGGTAATGGCCTCCGGCCGCTCGGTCTCACGGCGGAGGACAAGCACCGGTTTGCCCATGGCCGGCGCCTCCTCCTGGAGTCCGCCGGAGTCGGTCATCACCAGGCAGCACCGAGCCATCAGGTTGTGCATTTCCTCCACATCCAGAGGGTCAATAAGGTGGATGCGGCTGTGGCCGGAGAGATATTTTTCCGCCGCCTCCCGGACCACAGGAGAGAGATGGACGGGATAGACCAGCTCCACCTGAGGATGGTCCTCTACAAGGCGCCGCAAGGCCGTCATGATGTGCGCCATGGGCGCGCCGTAGTTCTCCCGGCGGTGGCAGGTCACCAGGACCACCTGGCGCCCGGTATAGTCCAGCTCGTTGAGCAGCTGGGTGGAGAAGCGGAAGTCTGGCCGCACGGTGGTAGACATGGCATCAATGACCGTGTTGCCCGTGATAAAGACCCCCTTGGTGATCCCTTCCCGGGCCAGGTTTTCCCGGTTGGCGGGGGTGGGGCAGAAGTGGAGGTCGGCGATGTCCCCCACCAGGGTACGGTTCATCTCCTCTGGGAAGGGGGAGTACTTGTCATAGGTCCGCAGCCCAGCCTCCACATGGCCTACCATGATCTGCTGATAGTAAGCGGCCAGAGCGGCGGAGAATGTGGTAGAGGTGTCCCCGTGGACCAGTACCAGGTCGGGCCTGGCCTGGGTGAGTACCCCCTCCACACCGGTAAGACATTTGCAGGTGATGGTGGAAAGGGTCTGCCGGGGCTCCATGATGTTCAGATCATAATCCGGCGTCAGGCCGAAGATGTGGAGCACAGAGTCCAGCATCTCCCGGTGCTGGGCGGTGACGCAGCACAAACTCTCCACCCCCTCCCGGCGGGAGAGCTCCTGGACCAGGGGTGCCATTTTGATGGCCTCTGGCCGGGTCCCGAATATGGTCATGACACGGATGGTCCTCACGGCTGATCCTCCTTGTGGTCTTTATCCTCAGTTTTCTTTTTCTCGTTGTTGCTCAAAAAAATCCTGGCGGATACAGCCCCGGCGGCACACAGGGCCAGCAACAGCATCATAGCCTTGAGCTCCCCGCTGGTGGTAAGCACCACAGCACATAGGCCCAGGATGGCGCTGATGATGTAGAGCACCGCCACCGCCTGCTTCTGGTTAAAGCCCATGTCAATGAGCCGGTGATGGACATGGCTCCGGTCGGGGTGCATGGGGCTCTGCCCATGGGCAATGCGCCGGATAAAGGCAAAACAGGTATCGAAGATGGGCAGCCCCAGCATCAGGAAGGGCACCGCGAAGGAGATGATGGTGTAGAACTTGAAAAGCCCCTGGATGGACATGACCGCCAGGATGAAGCCTAGAAAGGTGGAGCCGGTATCCCCCATGAAGATCTTGGCGGGGTTGAGGTTATAGGGCAGAAAGCCGATGCACGCGCCGGCCAGGGCCGCCATGACCACAGCCACCGGAGCGTCAGCCACCGCCAGGGAGATGACCAGCATGGTGAGGGCGCTGATGGTGGAAACACCGCAGGCCAAGCCATCCAGGCCGTCAATGAGGTTGACGGCATTGGTGATGGCCACGATCCACAGTACGGTGGCGGGATAGGACAGCCACCCCAAGTCCCACCATGGATTGGGTGAGAGGACATTGGGGTTGGAGATGATCTGGATGACGTTGCCGGACAGCACGGCTACCAGAGCGGCGACGATCTGGATAACCAGCTTGAATTTGGCGCCCAGTGCGTAGATGTCGTCAAAGATACCCAGCACCACGATGATGACCCCGCCCAGCAGCATGCCCCGGAACTGGGGGGTCATCTCCACATAGAGCAGCGCGCTGAGGATGAAGCCGAAAAAGATGGCCAGCCCGCCCATCCGGGGGATGGGGTGGTCGTGCATCCGGCGGTTGTCCTTGGGCACATCCACAGCGCCCACCTTGAAGGCCAGATTCTTCACCACGGGCGTGGCAATGAGGGACACCACCATGGCAGTGACCAGGGCGGCGGCCACCCATCCCATGGTCTGCAAATCACTGTTCATTGACAAAAATGCTCCTTTTCGGACAAGACCGGACCTTTATCGGGCCACGAAGCCCACCTTTTTGTAGACCTTGCGCAGGGTCTTGTTGGCCACATAGCTGGCCTTCTCGGCGCCGGCACGGTAGACCGACTCCAGATAGGCCTTGTCGGCCAGAAGGCGCTGGGCCTCCTCCCGGATGGGGCGCAGGCACTCCACAACCGCATCGCCCACGGCGGGCTTGAACTGGCCATAGCCCTGGCCGTCAAATTCGGCCTCGATGGTCTCCATGGTCTTGCCAGTGACGGCGGCATAGATGTTCATGAGGTTGGAGACACCGGGCTTGTGCTCCGGGTCAAAGCGGACACAGTGCTCAGTGTCGGAGTCGGTGATGGCCCGCTTGAACTTGCGCTGTATGTCCTCCGGCTTCTCCATGAGAAAGACGCAGCCCTCAGGAATGGACTTGCTCATCTTAGTGTCTGGGGCATTGAGGGACATGACCCGGGCGCCTGCCTTGGGGATGTAGGGCTCCGGAATCTTGAAGACATCACCGTAGATATTGTTGAATCGCTGGGCCACATTCCGGGTGAGCTCCACATGCTGCTTCTGATCGTTGCCCACCGGGACATAGTCAGGCTGGTAGAGCAGAATGTCAGCCGCCATAAGGGCGGGATAGGTAAAGAGCCCCCCGTTGATGTTGTCGGCGTGCTTGGCCGACTTGTCCTTGAACTGGGTCATGCGGCTGAGCTCACCGAACATGGTATAGCAGTTGAGGACCCATCCCAGCTCGGCATGGGCGGGGATGTGGGACTGTATGAAGAGGGTGTTCTTCTCCGGGTCCAGGCCGCAGGCGATGTAGGCGGCCAGCTGCTCCAGGGTCCGCCGGCGCAGGTCGGCGGGGTTCTGACGCACGGTGATGGTGTGCATGTCCGCCATAAAATAGTAGCAGTCATACTCCTCGGCCCGGGCCCCCCAGTTTTTGATGGCCCCGAGGTAGTTGCCCAGGTGCAGGTCGCCACTGGGCTGGATGCCGGAGAGCATGACTTTTTTCTGCCGTTCTTGTTCCATATCAAACACCTCAAAACAGGATCAAACCGATCGTCATTCCAAGTTGGGCATGTCGTTCATAGACAGGCCAGTAAACTGGCCCCGTAAACGACTATACAGCGGATAATATCATACCACATCGCCTTCCAAATGACAAGGCCGGGGGACATGCAGACGTCTCCCGGCCTTGGGCGCTTCTCTTGTCTTGTCAACAGCCATGCCGCCGGGCGGCCTCCAGCGTATTCACCATCAGCATGGCCCGTGTCATGGGTCCCACACCGCCGGGCACCGGCGTGATCAAGGAGGCTTTTTCCACCACGGCAGGGTAGTCCACATCGCCGCAGAGCTTGCCGGCCTCGTTGCGGTTCATGGCCACATCGATGACCACCGCCCCCTCCTTAACCATATCGGCGGTGATGAGGTTCCGTTTTCCCACCGCCGCCACCAGGATGTCGGCCCGGCGGCAGACCGTGCCCAGGTCCGGGGTACGGGAGTGGCAGACGGTGACAGTGCCGTGGGCGGAAAGCAGCAGCATGGCCATGGGCTTGCCCACAATGTTGGACCGGCCCACCACCACGCACTCCTTCCCCTTGGGGTCAACCCCGTACTCCTTGAGCATCTCCATGACGCCGGCAGGGGTACAGGGGGCAAAGCAGGGCTGTCCGGTAGACAGACGACCCACATTGATCGGGTGAAAGCCATCCACATCCTTGTCCGGGTCGATGGCCAGGAGAACAGCCTCCTCATCGTAGCCCCCCGGCAGAGGGAGCTGGCAGAGAATGCCGTCAATGTCCGACCGGCCATTGAGGCTCTCGATGATCTCCATGAGGGCCCCCTGGCCTGCGTCGGCGGGGAGGGCGTACTCCTCGCTATAAATGCCGCACTCGTCGCAGTCTTTCCGCTTGCTGTTGACGTAAGTACGGGAGGCGGGGTCGTCTCCTACAATGATGACCGCCAGTCCTGGCCGCCGGGACAGGCCCTCCACCTCTTTGGCCACCCTGGCCTTGCATTTGGCTGCCAGGGCCTTGCCGTCAATAACCGTCGCCGCCATGCTCGTCCTCCTCCTTTTTTCTGTTCTCCTCCCGACGGGCCTGCTTGGCCGCCCGGAGCCGGTTGACATAGAGTTCCTCCGGCTTGTGGCGCCGGACCACAAGATGATAGATCAAAAAACATGCTGCCACCAGGGCCGAGGCAAAGCCCAGCATCTGGGAGACCCGGATGGGGGTATGGAAGAAATAGAGGCTGTCGGTGCGCAGTCCCTCAATGAGTCCCCGGCCAAAGCCATACCACAGAAAGTAGCTCCACATGATCTGGCCGTCAAAGCGGCGCCCTCCTTTTAGCACCACAAAGAGCAGCAGCAGAAAGCCCAGCAGGTTCCAGAGCGACTCATAGAGGAAGGTGGGATGCACCTCCAAATACTGCCAGGCGCCGTTCGCATAGGCGTCGATGCCCATGCGCCACGGCAGATCCGTAGGGCCTCCGTAGGCCTCCACATTCATGAAGTTTCCCCACCGGCCCACACACTGACCGATGAGAAGTCCAAAGACACCCACATCGGCAAAGGCGAAAAAGTTGATCTTCTTCACCCGACAGAAGACGATGAGTGTGAGAACAGCCGCGATGACGCCGCCATAGATGGCAAGGCCCCCGTCCCGTATGTCCACCATCTCCAGGAAATCATAGCTCCCGTCCTCATTCCGGTAGAGGTCCAGGTAGAAGATGATGTAGTAGAGCCGCGCCCCAATGATGGCCAGGGGCACGGCAAAGAACAGCAGGTCGATGACATCGTCTGGCTTGATGCCGAACCGCGGCGCCATCTTGTAGCAGAAGACCACCGCCATCAGGAAACCCAAGGCGATGATGACGCCATACCAGTAGATGGGCAGGCCGAAGAGGGTAAAGGCCACCCGGTTGAGGTGGAACTCTAAGCCAAGCCCGGGGAAAAGGACGGTCCTGGTCATGCCTGCTCCTCCTTGGGAAGAACGATGGAAAGTCCGGTGCGCTCCGGGGTCATCCACCGCCGGATCACATCCTCCACGTCGGCCTTGCCGATATTCTCAAAGACCGCCGGGAAACGGAAAAACTCCTCCCCTGCAAAATGGCTCTGAGCCAGACCAATACAGATGTTCTCAAAGGAGTTGAGGCCCCGTACCCGGGCGCCGTAGATCCCCCGCTTGATGCGCCCGAAGAGGGCGGGGTCCAGACCCTCCCGGCAGATGCGCGCCACCTCGTCGGCGATGGCCTGACGCACCGCTCTGGGGTCCCGGCTCTCGCCCCCCACGGTGAGCATGGCGCACTGGGGATAGGCCTCATAGCCATAACTGAATCTCTGGTTCACCAGGCCCTGGCTGTACAGCCGGGCGTAGAGGGGCGTGGAGGTACCAAAGACCGTCTCACAGGCCAGCTCCCCCAGGAACTGCCGACGCATATGCTCCTCTCCCCGTGGGGCGGGGTCTGCCTTCCAGCCCAGCTGGAAGATGGGGGTGGAAACCGCCATGGACTGGACCTTCTCCGCCTGGAAGGCTCCCTCCGGCTCAGGGTCGCCGTAATCCCGTGGAATATCGGTGATGCCCTCCTTGGGCAGGATCTCCCGTGCGATCTCGCACACCCGCTCCGGGTCCACATTTCCGCAGACACAAAGGGTCATATTACCCGGGTTATAAAAGGCGGCGTGACAGGCATACAACGTGTCGGCAGTGATCTCAGCGATGGACTCCACTGTGCCGGCGATGCTCACACGGACAGGATTGTGGGCATAGAGGGCCTCCAGCATGCCGTAAAAGACCTGGTTCTGGGGATCATCCTCCACCATTCGGATCTCCTGACCGATGATGCCCTGCTCCTTGTCCACACTCTCGGGGGTGAACCAGGGCACGGAGACAAAGGAGAGGAGGATCTTCAGGTTCTCTTCAAACTTCTCCGTACTTTCAAAGTAGTAGCCTGTGATGTCCGTGGAGGTAAACGCGTTGGGGCTGGCCCCATTGGCGGCCAGGTCCTGAAGGGCATTGCCGTCCTTGGTGTCAAACATCTTGTGCTCCAGGAAGTGGGCCACCCCGGCAGGGGTGTCGTGCCAGGCGTCATTCAGCTGGAAGCGCATGTCCATGCCCCCGTAGTTGGTGGCGAAAAAGGCAAAGCTCTTGGAAAAATCCGGCTTCACATCCACGTAGATATGGAGCCCGTTTTCCAGTCGGGTGTGCCAGAGCTTCTCGCCGATGCGGGTATATTCCTTGGTCTCCATTGTCAGCCCTCCTTGCCCTTAAGGAAATAGATGGTATCCAGCTCCATTTTTTGGGCCACTGCCACCACCTGCTCCCGTGTGACAGCCTCCACCCGTGCCTCCAGGGCCTGGGGAGGCTCCTCCAGGCCGGCCACCGCCTGACCCAGCCAGTAGTCCTCCAGACGGCCTTGGGCATCCATGGTGGCCCGCAGAGTGCTTACTACCGCCCGGCGGGCGCTCTCCAGCTCCCAGTCCTCCATGGCGCCATCGCGGCAGCTGTCCAGCTGGGCCAAGATCTCGGCCTTGGCCTTTTCATAGTTTCCGAATTCAATCCCCGAGGCGACTGCCATGATCCCCTTGAACTTCTCCAGCACGGAGCTGGCAAAATAGCAGAGGGAGAGCTTCTCCCGGACATTGAGAAAGAGCTTGGAGGTAGGGGTCCCGCCATAGAGGGCGTCAAAGACCAGAAGATCGGGATAGTCCTCCTCCCACACGCAGGCACCGCCGGTACGGAAGCCCAGCGCCAGCTTGCCCTGGGTCACATCCAGAGCCTCAGTGACCAGTCTGGGCTGGTCCCGGCCGGCGCTCTCCTGCACGCTGTGATCAGGCTCCTCCAGCTCCTCCGCCCGGGGTAGCCCCTCCAGAGCGGCGGAGAGGGCGGCAGCCACCCGGTCAGCGTCAGCGCTGCCGCAGTAGTAGAGCTCCACCGGAGCGTGGGCCAGGAGGTGCCGGTACCGTTCCCACAGGCCATCTGCCGTAATGGCGGCGGCGCTCTTCCCGTCGCCCAGCCGGTCTACCCCATAGGGCTCACCGGCGCACATCTCTTGGGTGAGGCGCAGGAGGGAGTAGGCGCGTTTCTCGTTGACCTGGGCCTGGATGCGGTCCACCAAATTGCTCCGCTCCCCTTCCACATATTCCTTTCGGAAGCCTCCATCCTCCATGGCGGGGCACAGCAGCACCTCCCCCATCAGCCCGGCGGCCTGCTCCAGAATGTTGGTATCGTCCAGGGCATAGGCGTCGTCCAGAAAGCTGCCCACAAAGCCTATGCACTGGGCCTCTCCCTTCTTGCGGATAGCGGGCTCGATGGCGCCGCCGTAGAGCTCATCCAGCGCGGCGGAGAGGGACTCCATATCCGGGTGGCGTTGGGTGCCCCGGCGGAGCACATAGGGCAGAAGGGCATTGGCCGACGCGGTCCGGGCATCCAGCGGCGCCAGGAGGGTAACGGAGAGCAGATTGCTCTTGAATTTATTGGTCTGCACCGCCGTCAGTCGGACGCCGGGCAGCAATTCCCTGTGGGTCACTTGGGTCATATCTGACCTTCCTTTCCTTGGTGGGGTTGCTTCACGCAGGTCCCATTATACTATATTTTTCCCGCTTTGACACCCTTAAAACAAAAATCTCCCCCTCGCTCCAAAAGACTTTCCAATCCTCTGTCAGCCGATGGGACCGGTCGCACCCCTTGGACCCCCAGGCATAGGATGAAGTCGGAAGGAAGTGATCTCATGTCCATACGCTTTCGTCTCTCAGCGCTGCGGACCGGGCTGGCCAGGATCCACCCCGTGGACAAGAGCCTGCTGTTGTTCATGGCGGTGCTCCTCCTCCAATCCGCTTATCGCATCTTCTTTCAGACTGAGACCGGCCCGGCGGCCAGTGACATCGACGTGATCGTGCGCACCTCCTCCTCCGCCATTTTCGGCTATTTCCTCAGCGCCAACTTTATCGATCGCTCCGCTGCATCCCTGTCGGAGGCCTCCTCCAGCCCTGCCGTACTGACTACTTCCGTTCCAGCAGAGGTGGAATCCGGCGCGCCCAAAAATCAGATCGGGTTCACCGCGGAAGCCCCCGCGCCGGAGAGCGGCGGCGCCCGGCCTGCCTCCTCTCCCCTTCTGCCCTGGCTGCCCGACGCCAGCCGTCTCCAGGTGACTACGGCCACAGTCATCGGACTGTTCTGCCTGTGCGTTCTGCTGATCCTCCGAAATATGGGGGCATCGGGAGAACAGATCCTGGCCTCTGACTCTGTCAGTGCCACTGTGGTCCAGTTCCGGGACTTCGTCTCCGGCTGCGTGGGGTTTCTCATCGGCGTTCCCACCCACTCCGGCAACCAGACAACTGCCTGAAAGCAGAAGACACGGCGCATCCGGTAAGCTGCCTCGGATGCGCCGTGTCACGTTTCCTGTTGCCCTGCCCGTGCTCAGCCGCGGTAAAAGGCCATGGCCTCATCATAGGCGGGTATGGCATCGGCTGCGCCCACCCGGGTCACGGCCAGGGCGCTGGCCGCTGCCGCAAAGCCCAGGGCCTCCTCCAGACTCCGCCCCTCCAGAACGCCCCGAAGGAAATAGCCGGTAAAGGTATCCCCGGCGGCGGTGGTGTCCACTGCCTTCACTGTCCGGGCCGGCATCCGTACCCTCCTGTCCCCCTTGGCGGCCAGAGAGCCCTGTACCCCAAGGGTCAGGACCAACATAGTCCGGGGGTATCGTTCGGTCAGTACTCGGGCGATCCCCTCCGGGTCCTCCGTTCCCGCCAGGAAGGCCCCCTCCACCTCGTTGACCAGCAGCCAGTCCAGCTTCTCCAGAGGGAGTCCCGCCAGCTTCTCGTTGGCGGGGGCGGCGTTGAGGGCGATGGACATGCCCAGCTCCGCCGCTCGATCCATGATATAGCCCACACAGCTGATCTCGTTTTGGAGCAGTACCACATCCCCTGGGGAAAAGCCCTTCAGCACCTCATCCACAAAGGACTCGGTCACCTGTCCGTTGGCCCCGCCATGAAGAAGGATGCTGTTTTGTCCCGTGGGGTCCACCTGGATGATGGCGTGTCCGGTGCTCCCCTCCACCTGGCGTACAAAGGTGACATCCACCCCGGCAGCCTGGAGCCTATCCTTTAAAAATATGCCTTCGGGCCCGATACAGCCAGCATGCCAGGTCTCCACTCCGGCCCGGGAGAGAGCCACCGACTGATTCAGGCCCTTTCCACCGCAGTTGACCTGGAGGGACAGGGAGCTCATGGTCTCCCCCGGCTGGACAAAGTGGTCCACCTGATAGACATAGTCGATATTCAGCGAGCCAAAGTTCAATACACGCATCTCTGCCGCCCTCTTTCCACCGTACACCATAAAAGATGTCTCATCTGATGGATAAAGTATAAGCTTCCCCCCTCCCCATTGTCAATGCGGCATCCGTACCAGTTGCGGTCCGCCCCCAGGATTTTGCGCATCCCTTGCGGGTAATTGTTTTTACTTGACTTAGTCAAGTTTTTGTTTTATACTTGACCAAGTCAAGCAAAGGAGGACATTACCCATGTTTCAAACATTGGCTTACTTCTCCACCGTCTTTTACCGGCGCTTCACCTCCTACACCACCCAGCGGCTTCAGGCGCTGGGGCTTCACTTTGGCTCTTTGTTTCCAGTGCTCTACGTGGGCAAGCACCCCGGCTGTACCCAAGCAGAGCTCACCGCCAACCTGGGACTGGACTGGGGCCACTCCCAGCGCATCGTGGCCAGATTGGTGGAGGACGGCTTTTTCACCCGGAAGAAATCCGGTCGGGCCTACCGTCTGGAGCTGAGTGAACGGGGCCGGAAGGCCTTCACTGTGAGCCACCAGGTCTTCTTTGACTGGGATCAGGAGATTCTTGCCCCCTTGACCCGGGAGGAGCGGACTACTTTGCTCTCCCTCCTGGCAAAAGCAGCACAGAAAGAAGTGGATGAACCATGTACGATATTACCAGCAGCCCCTTCGACTACGGCGGACTGACTTTAAAAAACAGGATCATTTTCTCCCCCACCACCCTGGGCCTTTCCGAGGAGGCGCAGGCGGCCAGGCTGGAGGCCATTGCCGCCGGCGGCTGCGCCATGATCATCATCGGCGATGTGCCGGTGGGCAGGCACGGCTTTGGTCCCGATCTCTTTTCAAAAAAGGGACAGGCCCACTACCGGCGACTCATCGACGCCGCCCATCGCCACGGATGCAAGGTCTGCGCCCAGCTCCACCAGTCTGACTCCGACCTCATGGCCATTCTGAAATGTGTGCCCGGCATACTCACCAGGCGTCTGAGCCCCGATGATCTCCGAAAACGGCTCAACCAGGCGGTGGGTCCCTACATCACCAAGCTGCCTGCCGGAAAGGTGGCAAAGATCACAGATGCCTTTGGTGAAGCCGCCGTCCAGGCCAAAACCATCGGCTTTGATATGGTCCAGGTCCATGGGGACCGGATGTGCGGCAGCTTCAGCTCTTCCCTTTTCAATCACCGGACGGACGGCTACGGGGGAGGCCCTACCCATCGTGCCCGCTTTGCCGTGGAGGCAGTATCCGCCATCCGCCGCCGCCTTCCCGACCTGCCCATCGACTACAAGCTGGCCGTCCGGATGGAGGACCCCCACTACGGCAACGCCGGTATTCCTGTGTCGGAGCTGCCCGTCTTTCTGCCCATGCTGGAGCGGGCGGGGGTCACCAGCTTCCATGTAGCGCTGGCCGATCACTCCGCCCTTACCGATACCATTCCTCCCGCCAATCACCCTTATTTCAGTTCCCAGGGATGCTTCCTCCCCTTCTGTGACGCTGTCCGGGCCATTACCGACCTTCCCATTTGCGCTGTGGGTGGACTCAACGACCCCAACTTCATCGAAGCCCAGCTCCAGGACGGGCGCATGGACTGCGCTGCCATGAGCCGCCAGCTAATCGCCGACCCGGAATGGCCTAACAAGGTGATGGGTGGACGGGTCGATACCATCCGACACTGCGTCCGCTGTAATCAGGCTTGTCTGGGCGGACTCATGGCCCACCAGGGCGTCCATTGTATCTATGAAAGGAAGAATTGACATGACCTACGCCATCGTTTACAGCAGCATGACCGGAAATACCAGACAGCTGGCTCTGGCCATCCAGGCCGCACTGCCGGCGGAGCGCTGTCTCTACTGCGGCGGTCCCGCCCCAGAGGCCCTGGCAGCCGACATTCTCTACGTGGGCTTCTGGACCGACAAGGGCGACTGCGACCCCTCCGTGGCCGACTTTTTAAGCCAGGTCACCGGGCAGAAGGTCTTCCTCTTCGGCACCGCAGGCTTCGGCGGGTCTCCGGAGTATTTTGAACGCATTCTGACCACGGTTCGTGGACATCTGCCCCAAGGTACCTCGGTGACGGGCAGCTATATGTGCCAGGGCAAAATGCCCGCCGCCGTCCGCGCCCGTTACGAGGTCATGGAGGAGAACCCCCGCCGGGCCGCCATGCTGGAAAACTTCGACAAGGCCCTCTCCCACCCCGATCAAAGTGATCTGGATGCCCTCGTTACCGCCGTCCGGGCGTCAGCCGGCATCTGACGCCACCTTTTTGAAGGCCGCTGTCACCAGCATGGTACCCAAAGCCGGCCGTGCCACCGGCTACGGTATCTTCGAGTGTTCCTTCGGCATCTTCTGGTTTCTGGGCAGCTGGCTGATGGGCGTGCTGTACGATGTGAGTATCCCCGCCATGGTGGCCATCTCTGTGCTGGCTCAGCTGTCCTCCATCCCACTCTACCTCTGGTCGTCCAGGGCCGGTGGGCAGAAGGTCCAGCCCTGACAGAAGATGTTCGGAGCACTCGTGTACTCCCGGTAGCCGTCCCGGTTGGTGGTGTTGCGTTTTTCATGTGACAGCGGCATTGGTCTGTGTTATACTATTTCACGTCGCCTCATCACCCCGCTGTCTCAGATGGCGCAACCAGGGGCAAATGCATGGAATTTCAGGGTGATTTATTTTACTCCGCTTTGTTCGTATTCGGAGGTTCCGGTCTGTCATTCCCTGGAAGCGGAGATTATTTGACAAAGGAGTCAATGTTATGGCAAAAATGATCCCTACCCGCAATGAGGTCGCAGAAGAATACACCTGGAAACTCAGCGACCTCTTCCCCAGTGACGACGCCTGGCGGACAGAGTTTTCCCGTCTGCACGAGACCATGGCCCAGTTGTCCTCCTATAAGGGACATCTGGGAGAAAGCGCCCAGACGCTGTTGGCCTTCCTCCGGCTGCAGGACCAGATGGAGGTGGACGGCGATCGTCTCCTCTCCTATGCCTTCCGCAAAACCGATGAGGACACCCGGGCACCGGCCTACCAGGAGATGAGTGCCCAGGCCCACAACTTTGTGGTGGAGCTGGAGCAGGCCCTGTCCTTTGAGACGCCTGAATTGCTGGCCATCGACGAGGAGCGCCTGGCCTCCTTTTATCAGTCTGCGCCGGAGCTGGAGCACTATCGCCTGCTTTTGACCCGCATCCGCCGCAAAAAGGAGCACACCCTTTCCGCTGAAGGAGAGGAGCTGCTGGCCTCCGCCGGCAGCATGGGGCAGGCCCCGGGCAGCATCTTCTCCCTTCTGAATAACGCCGACCTTACCTTCGCCGACGCCGTGGACAGCCAGGGCAGCCGCCACCCTGTGACTCACGGCAGCTATATCCCCCTGATGGAGTCCCCGGACCGGACCCTGCGGGAGTCGGCCTTCCGCTCCCTCTACGCAGGCTATGGCGCCCTAAAGAACACCTGCTCGGCTGTGCTGAGCGCCCAGATGAAGCAGCTGCAATTCTTTGCAGAGGCCCGCCGCTACCCCTCTGCCCTCCACGCCGCCCTGGCGGAGACGGAGGTCCCGGTGGAGATCTACCACAACCTTATTGAGACGGTACACCAGCATCTGCCCACCATGCACCGCTATGTGCGGCTGCGGAAAAAGCTTTTGGGCCTGGACCAGCTCCACTACTATGATCTGTACGCCCCCATGGTGGCCGACGAGCAGATGGAGGTCCCCTTCACCACGGGCAAAGACCTGGCCAGAGCGGCCCTGGCACCCCTGGGAGAGGAGTATCTGCGGATGCTCAACGAGGGCTTTGACAACCGCTGGATCGACGTCTATGAAAACCAGGGTAAGCGGTCTGGCGCCTACTCCGCTGGCGTCTACGGTGTCCACCCCTTTGTGCTGCTCAACTACACTGACACCCTGAGCGACGCCTTTACCCTGGTCCATGAAATGGGCCACGCCCTCCACTCCTACCTGTCCAACCACCACCAAAGCCCCACCTACGCAGGCTACAAGATCTTTGTGGCGGAGGTCGCCTCCACCTGCAATGAGGCCCTGCTCATCCACCATCTGCTAAACGGCACCAAAGAGCCCAAGCGCCGCGCCTATCTGATCAACCACTTCCTGGAGCGGTTCCGCGCCACCCTGTACCGCCAGACTATGTTTGCGGAATTTGAGCTGTGGTGCAGCGAGCAGACCCAGCAGGGCCGGGCCCTGACAGCGGACACCCTCTGCGCCAAATACGGTGAACTCAACCGGCTTTACTACGGCGAAGACATTGAGGCCGATCCAGAGATCGCCCTGGAGTGGGCCCGTATCCCCCACTTCTACTATAATTTTTATGTGTATCAGTATGCCACCGGCTTTGCCTCTGCCGTGGCCCTGTCCCAACGTATCCTGAAAGAGGGCAAACCGGCTGTGGACGACTATCTGCGTTTCCTCAGCGGTGGATGTTCTTCCGACCCGGTGACCCTGCTCCAGGGCGCCGGCGTGGACCTCTCCACCCCCGCCCCCATTTCTGATGCCCTGCGGTATTTCGACCACCTCCTTGGCGAGATGGAGTCCCTGCTGGGGGTGTAAAAATAAGTGCCTCACATCCCGCAAAAACATTGGTAAAAATTCATTTCTTGGCGATTTAATCCTATATTTATCCTATTTTTTCTCTGTTTTTAATAAAAACGCACTTTTAGTTGCTTTTTCTTGTTTTTCTTGCTAGAATAAGACGGATTCCACCGGGACGCACGGGCAGGAGAAGCTTCCCTTCCCTGCCCGTTTGTCTCGGTTAAAAAACTGCTGTGTCACACAGGAAAGGAATGCACACATGAGAGAGAAAAAACTTGTGTCTTTGCTGCTGGCTGGCGCCCTGACCGTTTCTCTGGCCGCCTGCGGAGGCCAGGAGGCCGTCACCAACAACCAGGGCGGCTCCCAGGCAGAGACCACCAATCCGGGGACGGCTGAAAGCACCCGTCCCACCGAGCCCCAGGGCCAGCTGATCATCGGCAGCACCACCCAGATGGGCAACGATTTCTACGACGCCAGCTTCTCCAACAACGCCGTCAACTACAAGACCTACGATCTGCTCCACGGCTATGCCACCGTCGTTGCCGACATGGAAGGCGCACTGGTCTATGACCCCACCGTGGTGGCCAGTCACGACGCCGTTGAGAATGAGGACGGCACCAAAACCTATACCGTCACCATCAACGACGGCCTCACCTGGAGCGACGGCACTCCCATCACCGCCAAGGACTATGTCTTCCAGCTGCTGCTGGAGAGCTCCCCCGAGATGAACCAGGTGGACGGCTATCCCAGCCAGGCCGGCTACTCTCTGGTGGGCTACCAGGAGTTCTTTGACGGCACCACCAAGAACTTTGCCGGCGTACATCTGGTGGACGACATGACCTACTCCGTCACCGTTCGGGCCGACGAGCTGCCCTTCCACTACGACATCTACTATGCCATCGCCATACCCCGCCCCCTGCACGTTATCGCCCCCGGCTGTGACGTGGTGGACGCCCCCGAGGGCGCGACCATCACCGGCGACTTTACCGCCGAGCTGCTGCTGGAGACCATCAACAACCCCACCACCGGCTACCGCTACAACCCCAAGGTCACCTGCGGCCCCTACCTCTTCGACTCCTTCGACGTGGCCAGCGCCCAGTGCACCCTGACGGTGAATCCCAGCTACGCCGGCGATTACCGCGGCGTGAAGCCTGTCATTGAGAAGCTCGTCATCAAGACCGTCAAGAGCGACACCATGATCAACGAGCTCAAGTCCGGCTCCGTGGACCTGCTGTTCCAGTGCAGCGGCGCTGACACCATCAACGCCGGTCTGGACCTGGTGGATGCCGGCGAGGCCCAGGACAACACCTTCTTCCGCAACGGCTACGGCAGGATCGCCTTTGACTGCAGCCAGTTCCCCACCGACTCCGCCAACGTCCGCAAGGCCATCGCCTACTGCCTGGACCGCAACGAGTTTGCCCGCCAGTACAGCGGCGGCTATGCCGCCGTCGTCCACTCCTACTACGGCCTGGCCCAGTGGGAGTACCAGGAGTCCAAGGGCTGGATCGACCAGAACCTGAACACCTACGAGAAGAACCTGGACGAGGCCAAGGCCCTGCTGGAGGCCGACGGCTGGACCCTGAACGCCGACGGCACCCCCTACTCCGGCACCGGCACCCGCTATAAGGACGTCAACGGCGAGCTCAAGCCCCTGGTCATCGAGTGGGCCAACACCGACGGTAACCCCGTCTCCGACCTGCTGGCCACCATGCTGCCCGAGGCCATGAATGAGGTGGGCATGGAGCTCAAGTCCACCACCATGGACTTCCCCACTCTGCAGACCGCCATGACCCACTCCGGTGACAAGATCTATAACATGTACAACTTGGCCATTGGCTTTTCCCTGGTCAGCTCCCCCTGGTACTACTACTCCACCGACCCTGCGTGGATGCAGGGTGGCTACAACAGCAACTGGATCGTGGACCAGGAGCTGGCCGACGTCACCTGGAGCATGAAGGCCATCCCCTATGAGGACACCGAGGCCTGGCTGAGCGCCTGGCAGGACTTCATGCTCATTTGGAACGACAGACTGCCTGACATCCCCCTGTACTCCGACGAGTACTATGACTTCTTCTCCAACAAGCTGCACGGCTGGGAGTCCACCTCCGTTTGGGAGTGGTCCCGTGCCGTTCTGGATGCTTGGGTTGACGCCTAAGCTTCATCCAGGTTGACGCGCGTCCGGCGGAACCCCGCATTGTGGCCGGGTTCCGCCGGATTTTCCGTATTGCGGCATTTCCCACGCGGACGTGGCAGACCTGACTTTGCCGGTACCGCGGGAGTAAAGCCACCCCCAAATCAATGAAATGGAGGAACGGTGAATGGGAAAAGGTAGATACCTGCTGAAGCGATTTATCTATATCGTCTTCGTCTTCTTTATCATTTCTATTCTGATGTTCGCGATCTATAAATCCATGCCCGGTAATCCGGTAGACATCATGCTGGGCGACAGTAAGACCAGCATGAAGCCTGACGCGTATCAGGCGCTTTACGACAAAACGGTGCAGTCTCTGGGCCTCGACAAGCCCCTTCCCGTACAATATCTGGCCTGGATGGGCAATATGCTCACCGGTGAATTTGGCTACTCCACCAAGTACAAGCAGGAGGTCATCAACATCATCGGCGCCCCCATGGCCAATACCGTGATTTTGAATCTTCTGACCATGTTTGTGGTCTTTATTATTGCCATCCCCCTGGGTATCGCCACCGCGGTACGAAAAAATGGCGTCTTTGACAAGAGTATTCAGGTCCTGACCATTGTGGGTTACAGCATCCCCACCTTTATCGTGGCCTTGCTGGCGATCTTCCTGCTGGCCGTCAAGATTCCCATTTTCCCCATCAGCGGCGTCCGGTCGGCCGGCTCCACCGCCACGGGCCTGGCGGCCGCTCTGGACATGCTGCGACACATGGCCCTTCCGGTGCTGGTCATGTCCGTATCCGGCATCGGCGGAATCACCCGCTACGTCCGCGCCGCCATGATTGACGTTTTGCGCATGGACTACATCAAGACGGCCCGAGCCAAGGGCCTGCGGGAGAAGACCGTCATCTATATCCACGCTTTCCGGAACGCCTTGATCCCTGTGGTCACCGTCACCACCTGGTGGATCGTAGGCCTGTTTGGCGGCTCCATCGTCATTGAGTCCGTGTTCCTGTGGCCCGGCCTCGGTAAAATGCTGATCGACGGATTGATGCAGCGCGACTTCGCCGTGGTCCTCACCATGCAGATGTTCTATGTGGTGCTGTCCCTGGCCGGCAACGTCATCATGGACATCGCCTATACGCTGGTGGACCCCCGCGTGAGGCTGGACGGTTAAAGGAGGAAGACGATGCGAAACGACAAGAAGAAAAACCGGCGCTCCACGGCGGCTGTGGCCGCCCAGCGCATGGTCCTGGGCGGTCTTCCCCAGGAGGAGGAAGAGGAGGTCCTCCAGAGTCCGCTGCAAATGGTGGTCAGCTCCTTTATCCGTGATAAGATCGCCATGATCGGCGTGATCCTGTTTACCTTTATTTTCCTCTGCTGCGTGTCCCTCCCCTACTTTTTCCCCATCGACCTCTATTACCAGGATGTGACCCAGGCCAATGTAGCCCCTGGCTTCGGCATGCTCAGCGTCCCTGCCCAGCTGAAAAACAACGCGCTGGACCTGTCCGTGGGCAGTTCCTTTTCCGTGGGACTGGACAAGGATGGAAACGTCTACGAGTGGGGTACCTTCCCCAATGAAAAGCTGAAGAATATCCCCAGTACCAGCGAGACCGGCAAGCTGGTCCAGATCTCCGCGGGACTGGACCATGTGGTGGCCGTCAACGAGGATGGTCAGGTCTTTACCTGGGGCAACGACCGTATGGGCCTGGGCAGCATCCCCATGGACCTGCGCACCGGCGGAAATGACATCAAGCAGATCCTGGCCGGCTATCAGATCTCTCTGGCCCTCACCGAGGACGGCGAGATGTACAACTGGGGCAGCGACTACCTGCTGAGCATCACCTATCCCGAGGGCGTGCAGGGCAACATCGACAAGTTTGCCGCCAGCACCAACATCGTCATGGTGCTGACCAAGGACGGCCGGGTGGTCCCCCTCACCAACAAGACCTCCGCCTATACCAACATTCCCGACGACATCCAGGGCGATGTGGTGGATCTGGCCCTCACCGATGAGAGCGCCGCCGCCGTCACCTCTGACGGCCATGTCTACGCCTGGGGCAACAACATCAAAAAGACCCTGGACATCCCGGAGGAGATCCAGGGCCAGGTGGTGGCCCTGTCCGCCGGCCGTTACCACTTCACCGCCATTTTGAAGGACGGCACCGTCTACGGCTGGGGCGACAATACCCATGGCCAGGCCAACGCCCCCGGCGGCACTGCCGTCGTCTCGGTGGAGAGCGGCTACTACGCCAACTACGCCATTACCCAGGAGGGCACTGTGGTGGCCTGGGGACTCAAGGGCTATCTGATGGGAACCGACGCCCTGGGCCGCGACCTGTTCCGCCGTATGCTGGTGGGCGGCCGGATGACCATGACCGTCGGCGCCATTGCCGTCATCATCTCCTCCTTCATTGGCATTGTCATCGGCGGCGTCTCCGGCTATAAGGGCGGCAGGGTGGACAACCTGCTGATGCGCCTGACGGAGATCGTCTCCTCCATCCCCTTCCTGCCATTCTGTATCATCCTGTCGTCCATTTTGGGCAACAAAATCAGTGAAACACAGCGCATTATCCTCATTATGTGTATTTTGGGCCTGCTGTCCTGGCCTGGCATCGCCCGCCTGGTCCGAGGCAGCGTCCTGGCCGAGCGGGAACAGGAGTTTGTCACCGCCGCCAAGGCCCTGGGCGTTCGGGAGTATGGCATCATCTTCCGCCACATCCTGCCCAACATCATCACCGTCATCATTGTCAATGCCACACTGAACTTTGCCACCTGTATGCTGACCGAGTCCTCCCTATCCTTCATCGGCTTCGGCGTCAACGAGCCCAACGCCACCTGGGGAAACATGCTGACCGGCGCCCAGAACGGCCAGGTCATTGAGAACTACTGGTGGCGCTGGGCGTTCCCGGCCCTGATGCTGGGCATCTGTACCATCAGCATCAACTGCATCGGCGACGGTCTCCGCGACGCCATTGATCCCAAATCGAAGGAGAGGTGACAACTCATGAGTCTGTTGGAAGTCAGAAACCTGCACACCTATTTCAAAACCAAAAAGGGCATCGTCAAGGCGGTCAACGACGTCAGCTACACACTGGAAGCCGGCAGGACCCTGGGCATCGTCGGTGAGTCCGGCTCAGGCAAGAGCGTATCAGCCATGAGCGTCATCAAGCTCCTGGACGGCAATGGCTATATCGAGAGCGGCGAGATCTTTTTTGATGGCTACAATATCCTGGAGGCCAGCGACAAGGACCTGCACCACATTCGCGGCAATGAGATTTCCGTCATTTTTCAGGAGCCTATGACCTCCCTGAACCCGGTGTTCACCATCGAGCGTCAGATCGGCGAGGTCCTACGGCTGCACCAGCACCTGGGCAAAAAGGAGGCTTACCAGAAATCGGTCTCCCTGCTGTCCGACGTAAAGATCCCCAACCCAGAGCGGGTGGCCAAGCAGTATCCCTTCCAGCTCTCCGGCGGCATGCGTCAGCGCGTCATGATCGCCATGGCCCTGGCCTGCCGGCCCAAGCTGCTGATCGCCGACGAACCGACCACGGCTTTGGACGTCACCATTCAGGCCCAGATCCTGAAGCTGATGAACGAGCTTAAGCGGCAGACCGGCACCTCCATCCTCTTCATCACCCACGATCTAGGGGTCATCCACGAGATGGCGGATGAAGTGGCTGTTATGTACTGCGGACAGATCGTGGAAAAGGCCGATGCCGGGACCATCTTCCACAACGGCGCCCACTCCCATCCTTACACGGAGGGGCTGATGACCTCCATTCCCCGTCTCAACACCCCCAAAAACAAGCGGCTGGAGGCCATTCCCGGCTCCGTACCCAATCCTCTGTATCTGCCCGCGGGCTGCAAATTTGGCCCCCGCTGCAAGTACTGCACCGAGAAGTGCATCTCCAGTGAGCCCCCCCTCCAGCAGGTGGCTCCCGACCATTATGTCCGGTGTTTCTATCCGGAGAAGGCGGTGAGAAACGAACATGGAGCATGAAAATCGCAACGTGCTGCTGTCCGTCCGGGATGTCAAGCAGTATTTCCCTGTGAAAAAGACGAAGCTGCGGGAAACGCAGCGGTACGTCCGCGCCAACGACGGCATCTCCCTGGACATCTATGCCGGTGAGACGCTGGGTCTTGTGGGCGAGTCCGGCTGCGGAAAGTCCACTCTGGGCCGCACTCTGTTACAGCTCTACCCCCAGACCCACGGTCAGGTCCTCTACTACAAGGACGGCAAGGAAATTGATCTGAAGAGCCTTTCCAAGGAGGAGATGCGCGTTTTGCGCAAGGACCTGCAGCTGATCTTCCAGGACCCCTACTCCTCCCTGAATCCCAGGATGACGGTGGGGCAGATCATTGGAGAGGGTCTGGTGTCCCATGGTGTGTTCAAGCGGGGTGATCCTGCCATGCGGGACTATATCTTCCAGGTCATGGAGCGCTGCGGCCTGGCCACCTATATGTTCGGCCGATACCCCCACCAGTTTTCCGGCGGTCAGCGTCAGCGTATCGGCATTGCCCGCAGCCTGGCCCTGAACCCCTCCTTCGTGGTCTGTGACGAAGCTGTGTCCGCTCTGGACGTCTCCATTCAGTCTCAGATCCTGAATCTGCTGTCTGATTTGAAGGAGAAGCAGAACCTGACCTATCTGTTCATTACCCACGACCTCAGCGTCGTCAAGTACATCAGTGACCGCATCGGCGTCATGTACCTGGGCAACATGGTAGAGCTGGCCCCCACAGAGGAGCTGTTTGCAAACACGCTGCATCCCTACACGGAAGCGCTGCTATCGGCCATCCCCGTGGTGGATGAGGACGACAAGCGGGAGCGTATCCTGCTGGAAGGCGACATCCCCAGCCCGGTCAATCCCCCTTCGGGCTGCAAGTTCCACACCCGCTGCCGCTACTGCCAGCAGAAATGCATGGAGGAGGTCCCGGAGTGGACCGATGTGGGCAACAACCATTTTGTAGCCTGTCACTTCCCCCTGCGACATAAGGAGTGAGTTCCCATGCTGTTCGGGAAAAAAATCAATCGGGTCCTCAATATCCGTAAGGCAGAGGAGCGCTTTGACAAGGAGCGTGAGGAGCTGCCGCTGGAGAAGAATGACCGACTGGCTATGATCCTGGCCGCGCTGGCGGTTTTTGTGCCGGCATTTCTCGGCATTGTTGCCGTGTTGCTGCTGGTGCTCTACCTGTTTTTCTTTCGATACCTATAACCGCTGGGATTGCTCCCATGACCGCCGCGTCGGGAGGAGATCCCCCAAAACGGTAGAAGGACACGCCGCCTGCTGATACGCAGGCGGCGTGTCCTTCAGCCTGTCGAAAAAGTGCAAATGCGTCCGATCTCGTGCAAGAGCCTCGCAGAGTTCCGTCGTCCGCAGACGACGGAAGGAAGTGAAATCTGTTTTTTCCGGCGACATGTGCGTCGGAAAAAACACTGCTC
>DXCX01000005.1 GCA_019115785.1 Candidatus Intestinimonas merdavium
CCATGAATCTCAAAAAACTGGCCTGTTGGTTGTGGAAGGAGAAGCTTGCTCCATTTACCCTTATCCTTCTTTGGCAGCTATACACAAGAAACCCGGCTTATGCTTGACGCATATGCCGGGTTTCTCGACAGACTGAAGGGCCCGCCGCAGAATGTTTCTGTTCTGCGGCGGGCCCTTTTTCCGCCTGACGGCCCCGTCCCGGGAAACGCTGGGCGCGCGGGACATTCATGTTGAGATTTTTACAGATATATGGTAAAATAATATATTACGTGAGAGAAGCGCCGGAAATGAGGTGTCTTTTCCGGCGGATACGCATATCCTGTCAGTGAGGAATCATCCCGAGAAGGAGTTTTGCCTGCATGAAGATCGTGGTCTTGGCCGGTGGACTGAGCCCGGAGCGAAACGTGTCCCTGTCCTCCGGCGTTATGGTGGCGGAGGCCCTGCGCAGCCGCGGCCACCGGGTGGCGTTGGTGGATCTGTACTTTGGCATGGAGGACTGGGCGGGGACGCCGGAGGCACTCTACGACGCCCCCGCGCCGGAGGTATGGCGGAGGGTGGACCACGCCGCCCCTGATCTGGCAGAGGTCCGCGCCCGGAGGAAATGGAAGAGCGAGAGCCAGTTCGGCCCCGGGGTGCTGGAGCTGTGCGCCGGCGCCGACGCCGTCTTCCTGGCGCTCCATGGCGCCTGTGGCGAGGACGGCCGGGTCCAGGCCGCCCTGGACCTTATGGGCATCCCCTACACCGGCTCCGGCTATCTGGGCAGCGCCATCGCCATGGATAAGGACCTCACCAAGCGTCTGTGCGCCCAGGCCGGTATCGCCACCCCCCGGTGGCAGCTGCTGGAATACGCTCGGGAGGACATCCCCGCCCTGGGTGAGCGCCTGGAGCTTCCCCTGGTGGTAAAGCCCATGGACTCCGGCTCCTCCATCGGCGTATTCATCGTCCACACCCGGGAGGAACTCACCCAGGCCCTCACTGCCGGACTGGGCTTCGGCGGCCGGGTCATTGTGGAGCAGTATGTCTCCGGCCGGGAGATCCAGGTGGGCGTGCTGGAGGAAAAAACTCTGCCCTCCATTGAGATCATCCCCAAGCAGGGCGAATTTTACGACTATGAGAACAAGTACCAGCCCGGGGCGGCGGAGGAGGTCTGCCCGGCTCCGGTGGACACAGGCCTGGAGGCATTGCTGGAGGAGACCGCCCAGAAGGTCCACGCCCTGGTGGGACTGGCGGTCTATTCCCGCAGTGATTTCATTGTGGATGCCCAGGGAAGACCCTGGTTTTTGGAGATCAACACCCTGCCCGGCATGACCCCCACCAGTCTTCTGCCCCAGGAGGCGGCGGCGGTGGGCATTGATTATCCCACGCTGTGTGAGCGCATCCTTACGGCCTCCCTGGAGGCCCGGAAGGCCGGGCGTTGAGGGAAAGTAACGGCATTTTTGAGGGGGCAGAAGCCAGAGCGCGATTTGTCCCCTTGGAGAAGGAGAAGGTCATATACTATGGAGCCCATTACCATACGAGAGATCGTAGCGGCCGTGGACGGCAAGCTGCTGGGAGACTTTACCGCCCTTGACCAGACGGTGACCCATGTGTTCACCGACAGTCGAAAGCCGGACCCCGGCGCCCTTTTCATCCCACTGGTGGGGGAGCGCTTCGACGGCCACGCTTTCATCAACGAGGCCCTGGAGGGTGGCGCTGCCGGCTGCTTCACCCAGCGGGAGCGGGAGAGCTACCTGCCAGGAAAGTTCTATATCAAGGTGAACAGCACCCAGAAGGCCCTCCGGGACCTGGCCCGCTGGTACAAAAAGAAGTTTCCCATCCCCTTTGTAGCCATCACCGGCAGTGTGGGAAAGACCACCACCAAGGACATGGTGGCGGCGGTGCTGGGGGAGCGGTTCAAGGTGCTCAAAACCGAGGGCAACTTCAACAACGAGGTGGGGCTTCCCCTCACGCTGCTGCGTCTCAACGGCACCCATGAGATCTGCGTGGTGGAGATGGGCATGAACCACTTTGGGGAGATCGAGTACCTCAGCGCCATCGTGGAGCCCGATGTGGCCGTCATCACCAACATTGGCGACTCCCACATCGAGAACCTGGGCTCCCGGGAAAATATTCTCGAGGCCAAGTGCGAGATTTTCTCCCATATGGACCCGGAGAAGAGCTTTGTGATCCTCAACGGGGATGACCCGCTCCTGGCCGGACTGCGGCCCACCCTGCCCTTTGAGACGGTGATGGTGGGGACGGCGGAGGGCCTGGAGTACCGGGCCACCGACGTGTCGGCCGATGGGGAAAAGAGCGTCTGCTGCCACGTGACCACCCCCACCACCGACTTTGCCGCCCAGATCCCCGCGCTGGGCAACCACATGCTCTATCCCACCCTCACCGCCACGGCGGTGGCGGAGCACTTCGGCATGACGGGGGAGGAGATTGCCCGAGGTATCCTCCGCTTTGCCCCCACCAAAATGCGCATGAACATCCTCAAGCGGGGAGCGGGCATCACCATCCTCAACGACACCTATAACGCCAACCCCCAGTCCATGCGGGCGGCGGTGGAGGTCCTGGCCAAGACCGGGTCGGGCTACAAGATCGCCGTGCTGGGGGACATGTTTGAGCTGGGGCCCTTTGCCCCCAACCTCCACGCCGGTGTAGGCGCCTACCTGGCCAAGGCGGGCATCGACTGCCTGCTGGCGGTGGGGGAGCTGGCCGAGCATATCTATAAGGCTGCCCAGGAGGCCCATGTGGCCGACGCCTTCTGGTGCCGGACCAAAGAGGAGGCCAAGCCCATCCTGGAGCAGCTGGTGCGGCCCAACGCCACCATCCTGGTGAAGGCCTCCCGGGGCATGGCCTTTGAAGAGCTGGTGGAGTACCTCAAGTCCATCACGGCGGAGCCGTAATATGGAAGGCCGTGCCGCTTTTGCGGCACGGCCTGCGGCCTGTCAAAAGGCCCGCTTGGGCGTGTTGACAGGTTTTAAACACGGTCTAGCCGAAGAGGGCGGCCAGACGCTCGTCAAAGGGCGGATGGATGACCCCCTTTTCGGTGACGATGCCGGTGAGGAGCCGGTGGGGGGTCACGTCGAAGGCGGGGTTGTAGACCCCAACCCCCTCCGGCGCTGTCTGTACCCCGGCAAAGTGGGTGACCTCGGACGGGTCCCGCTCCTCAATGACGATGTGCTTCCCATCGGGGATGGACATGTCGATGGTGGAGGAGGGCAGCACGGTATAAAAGGGGATGCCGTGATAGTTGGCCAGCACCGCCACGCCATAGGTGCCGATCTTGTTGGCGAAATCGCCGTTGCGGGCCATGCGGTCACAGCCCAGAAAGACCATGTCGATTTTCCCCTGGGCCATAAGAGAGGCCGCCATGCTGTCGGTAATGAGGGTGGCGGGGATGCCGTCCTTCACCAGCTCCCAGGCGGTGAGCCGGGCGCCCTGGAGGAGGGGCCGGGTCTCGTCACAGTAGACCATCTCCACATGGCCCTTGGCGTGGGCCGCCCGCACCACCCCCAGGGCGGTGCCATAGCCCCCCGTGGCGATGGCGCCGGCGTTGCAGTGGGTGAGGATGCGGGCGCCGGCGGGGACCAGCTCGGCGCCGTAGCGGCCGATCTTCCGGTTCATGGCGATGTCCTCCCGGTGGATGGCCTCGGCCTCCCGGGTGAGGACGGGTATGGCCTCGGCGCCGCTGCCGGCGGCGGAGAGGGTGAGCCGCATCCGGTCCAGGGACCAGAAGAGATTGACCGCCGTGGGACGGCTGGCGGCCAGGTCCTTCATGGCCTGGTCCATGCTGGCGCGGAAGTCCTCGGGGCTCTGGTCCCGGAACTCCATAGCGGCCAGGCATACGGCATACGCGGCGGCGATGCCGATGGCCGGGGCCCCCCGGACCACCAGGCGGCGGATGGCCTCCACCACCTTCCGATAGTCGGTGTAGTCGTCCCAGATCTCCTCAGTGGGGAGCCGGGTCTGATCGAGAAGGGCAAGGGAATCCCCCTGCCAGCGAATGGCATCCATGGAGCATGGCCTCCTTATCTCAGAAAGTTGTTATACATTCATCATACCACATCGTGGGGCGGGAGTAAACGAATGATAGACATATCCGTGTCAAATGTCAGTAAGGAATTTGAGGTGGGCCGGAAGATCCTGGACGGACTCACCTTCCAGGTGGACACCGGGGAGCGGGTGGGCCTGCTGGGGAAGAACGGGGCGGGTAAGACGACCTTATTCCGCATCCTTACCGGGGAACTGGAGCCCGACGAGGGCCAGGTGTCGGTGGCCTCGGGCAAGCGGGTGGGGCTCATCTCCCAGATTCCGGTGTACCCCGCCGGGTATACGGTGGAGGCGGTGCTGCGGGCGGCCTTCCAGCGGCTCCAGGACATGGAGGAGGAGATGGAGTCCCTCACCGCCCGGATGGCGGCGGGGGAGAGTGACCCCGCTCTCCTGCGCCGGTATGACGCCCTCACCGCCGCCTTTGAGTCGGGGGGCGGCTATGATGTGGAGACGCCCCTCAACAAGGTGTGCAACGGCCTGGACATCTCCGCCGACATGCGGGCGCGGCCCTTTGCCGACCTCTCCGGCGGGGAAAAGACCCGGGTGAATCTGGGCCGGCTCATTCTGGAGGATACCGACATCCTGCTGCTGGATGAGCCCACCAACCATCTGGACCTGCGGTGTACCGAGTGGCTGGAGGACTACCTCTCCCGGTTCAAGGGCACGGTCCTCACCATCTCTCATGACCGCTGGTTTCTGGACAAGGTGGTGGACCGGGTCATCGAGCTGGAGAACGGCAGGGCCGAGTTCTATGCCGGCAATTACAGCTACTATGTGGAGGAGAAGGAGCGCCGCTACCAGGAGAAGCTCAAGCAGTATGAAAAGGAGCAGGCCAAGATCGAGCAGCTCCAGGCGGCGGCGGACAAGATGCACCTGTGGGCCTTTATGGGCAACGACAAGCTCCACAAGCGGGCCTTCTCCATGGAAAAGCGCATCGCCCGCCTGCGGAAGACAGACAAGCCCCGAAAGGACCGGAAGCTGGAGATCAAATTCGGCGAACGGGAGTTCCGGGGGGACGAGGTCATGGTCATCAAGGACCTGAAGAAGTCCTTTGGGGACCGGACCCTCTTCCAGCATGTGGACCTGGAGGTGGTGGGAGGCGAGCGCATCGCTCTGCTGGGGGACAACGGCACCGGTAAATCCACCCTCATCAAAATGATCATGGGGGAGGAGAGCCCTGACGAGGGCAAGATCCGCCTGGGACCCACGGTAAAGATCGGCTATCTGCCCCAGATCATTCACTTTGACCGGCCAGACCGGAACCTGGTGGACACCATGCTCTACGCCCAGAACTGTTCCACCCAGGAAGCCCGGGACCGGCTGGCCGCCTTTGACTTCCGGGGGGAGGATGTGTTCAAGAGCGTCTCCGCCCTCTCCGGCGGGGAGCAGTCCCGTCTGCGGCTGTGCATGCTCATGGACAACAAGATCAACCTTCTGATCCTGGACGAGCCTACCAACCATCTGGACCTCAACTCCCGTGAGTGGATCGAGGAGGCGGTGGCCGACTACACCGGAAACCTCCTCTTCGTCTCCCACGACCGGTACTTCATCAACCAATTTGCCACCCGGATCTGGATGCTGGAGGACGGAAAGATCACCGACTTTGAGGGGACCTTCGCCGAGTACCGGGCATGGAAGGAGAAAAAGCTGCCGGCGCCGCCCCCCAAGAAGGAGGAGGCGCCTCCCAAAAAGGAGAAGCCCAAGCGCACCGGCGGCACCAAGCTGCTGGAGAAGGAGGTGGCCGCCGCCGAGCGGGAGGTCACCCGCGCGGAGGAGCGGATGTACGATCTCACCCAGGAGATCGAGGCCTCCAGCAGCGACTATCTGAAGCTCACCGAGCTCTATGAGCAGCGGGAGGCCCTGGAGGAGGAGATCGCCCACCTCTACGCCAACTGGGAGCGGCTGAGCGCCGAGCTGGAGGAGGCGAGGGCGGAGTGAACACGAAACCCTACCGGCCCTATCAGGGGAGCGGACACTGGGGCGGGGCGGTGCTCCTCATGGGGGTCCTCCTGCTGGCGGCGGCCCTGCTGATGTTTCTCCTAGCCCCCTTCAGCCTGCAAAAATTTGCCGCCTTCCCGGCGGCGGCGGGCCTGTTTGCGGTGCTCTACGGTCTCACCGCCCGGTGCAGCCTGTCCACGGGGCGGCTGCTGCGCCGGGTCCTGCTCCTCCTGCTGGCCCTGGCTGTGATCGGCTTTTCCGCCCTGGAGGCGGTAGTGATGGCCGGCGCCCGGAGCGAGATCGCCCAGGGGGAAGGGGCGCCGGAGGTCATGGTCATCTTCGGCTGCCAGGTAAAGCCAGAGGGCCCCTCTGAGCTCCTGCGGGACCGGCTGGATACCGCCCTTGCCTATCTGGAGGACCACCCGGACATGACGGTGGTGGTCTCCGGGGGGCAGGGCCCCGATGAGCCCATGAGTGAGGCCCAGTGCATGTATGACTACCTCACCGCCCACGGGGTGGACGGGGGGCGCATCGTGCTGGAGGACCGCTCCAGCAGCACCTGGGAGAATATACGGTACACGCTGGAGCTCTTTCAAAACGGGACGGTGGAGCCCACAGGCAAAATTTTAGCGGTGTCCAACGGCTTTCATCTCTCCCGCATCCGGCTGCTGTGGAGCCGGGAATGGGAGGGGACGTATACCCTCTCCACCCTGGCCGCCCCCTCCAGCCACCTGCCCTCCCGGCTGTCCATGTACCTCCGGGAGCCCTTGGCCCTGGCCAAATCCTGGCTGTTGGACCGGTGAGCATAAAACGCAACATGAGGAGCACGCTATGCTGGAAGAGAAACTCAAGGCATTGGAACATCAATACGCCGAGCTGGAGGCCCGGCTGGCGGCGCCGGAGACCTACGGCGACCCCGCCCGGGTGGCCCGGCTCAACAAGGAGCAGCGGGAGCTGGAGCCGGTGGTCACCACCTACCGCGCCTGGGTCAGGCGGCGTCAGGACCTTCAGGAGGCGGAGGGGCTTCTCTCCGACCCCGATATGAAGGAGCTGGCCCAGGAGGAGTACGCCTCCGCCAAGGCCGATCTGGAGTCCCTGGAGGAGCGGCTGAAGATCCTGCTGCTGCCCCGGGACCCCAACGACGGCAAGAACGTCATCATGGAGATCCGGGCCGGGGTGGGGGGCGAGGAGGCCGCCCTCTTTGCCCACTCCCTGTTCCGCATGTACTCCATGTACGCCGAGTCCCGGCACTGGCATGTGGAGGTGGACTCGGTGAACGAGACGGAGCTGGGAGGTGTCAAGGAGATCTGCTTTACGATTGACGGAGATGGGGCCTACAGCCGTCTGAAGTTTGAAAGCGGGGTCCATCGGGTCCAGCGGGTGCCCGAGACCGAGTCGGGGGGGCGTATCCACACCTCCACAGCCACCGTGGCGGTGCTGCCCGAGGTGGACGAGGTGGACTTTGCCCTCAACCCCGCCGACATTGAGATGCAGGTCTTCCGGGCCTCGGGGGCGGGGGGCCAGCACGTGAACAAGACCTCCTCCGCCGTGCGGCTCATCCACAAGCCCACCGGCACTGTGGTGGAGTGCCAGCAGGAGCGCAGCCAGTTCCAGAACCGGGATAAGGCCATGCAGCTGCTGCGCTCCCGGCTCTACGAGGAGAAGGTCCGGGAGCAGGAGGAATCGGTGACGGCGGAGCGCCGCAGCCAGGTGGGCACCGGCATGCGCAATGAGCGCATCCGCACCTATAATTTTCCCCAGGGGCGGGTCACCGACCACCGCATCGGCCTGACCCTCTATCAGATCGACGCCATCATGGACGGGGAGCTGGACGAGGTCATCGACGGCCTTGTCACCGCGGACCAGGCCGAGCGCATGAAGGCCAGCCAAGAGGAATAAAAGGAGATCGAAAGACCATGGAAATGCTGATCCATTTTAACGCCCTGCCGGAGGGCCTGACCCTGGACGACGTGAAGGCCGACCTGGCCCTGCTGCTGGAGGACGACGGCTGGCTCACCGGCTCCGGCGCCGGCCACATTGAGCTGGAGCTGGAGGATGAGCGTGCCAATCCCAAGTATGGCATCCTCACGGTGAAGGGCTATCTGCAAAAGGCGAAGTTCGCCCCGGACACCACCATTGAGCTGGCGGGGGTACCGGTGGGTATCTATGAATAACGGGAGGGACCTGAGATGAAGATGGCCATTTCCATTGTGAACATCGTATTCGGCGCGGTCCTTATTGCCGCCGGTGTGGTGAGCCTGGTGCTCAGCTGCCGGGAAAAAGGCAGGGAGCGCTGGCGCTGAAGAGAGATCGAGGCGAAGAAGCATGAAGACAGAGAAACTGACCGCCGGGGAGGTGGAGCGCGCCGCCGCTATCCTGCGGCGGGGGGGCCTGCTGGGCATCCCCACCGAGACGGTGTACTGCCTTGGGGCCAACGGTCTGGACCCGGAGGCGGTGGCCCGTA
>DXCX01000068.1 GCA_019115785.1 Candidatus Intestinimonas merdavium
GGTTCCGCGCCAGGGTTCGGGGTGAGGGTGATGGGGTGGTACGGAGGGGAAGAGGGAGAGGGGAAAATGGATATAGGATTACACCGCGGAGTGCGGGTGCGCTCCCGGGTAAAATATTGCTACGGCTGCCAGGTGCGTGTTGTTTCGTCCCTGCCAGGATACGTGAGACTGCGTGACGGTTTTCCGTGTTACTGGGACAACCGGGAGGACTGACCGGGCAGGCGGACGGCCCCTCTCAAAAATGAAAGGGAGAGATGGGTAGAGCAGCCAGAAAAGGCTGTTTTACCCATCTCTTTTTGATATTTTAGCCCGATCCCCGGATTGTAAGTACACGGGAAAACACATATAATGAAAAGTGATCATCTCCCACAGGAGGGCGGATATGGACTACATCACAGTGCGGGAAGCGGCTGAAAAATGGCATCTGGCGGAGCGGACGGTGCAGCAGCTCTGCCGGGACGGGCGGATCGAAGGCGGGCGTAAATTCGGCGGCACCTGGGCGATCCCGGCCCAGGCGGCGCGGCCCACGGACTCCCGGCGGGACGGGGGGAGGGGGCCATCCAAAAGGCCCGCCCCCATTGCCCTGAGGCGGGGCGGTATCCGTATTGCGGTTCCCCGCCTTTTGTGGTATAGTCTACTCATATTGTCGGGATAGAGTCCCCGTGGTGCCCACTTTTTATGTCCAAGCGTAACCGTTTTGCCGTGCTTCGTCTGGGTGCCGTCTGCGGGGCACACAGCGCCGCAAAAAAAACGAAGAATTTACCGTACATAACCGCGCGGCCCGTCAGGCAACCTAAGTACAAAGGGGGCCTGATGGATCATGAACAGCCAGATGCTTTGGGAACTCTTTCTGGCCACCGGACTGCCGGAGGCCTATGCCCTCTACCGGCTCCTGCTGGAGACGGAGGAGACGGAAAAAACCGCGTAAGGGTGCCGGGGCGACCTCCAGCGCCCTTACATATCAGGTGATGATATGTACATCAAGACCCAGGGGCTGGTTCTCCGGGAAACCAACTACAAAGAGGCGGACAAGATCCTGACGGTGCTCACCCGGGAAGGGGGCAAGCAGACGGTGAAGGCCCGGGGCTGCCGCCGGCGAAACAGCCCTCTGGCCGCCGCAGCCCAGCTGCTGGTGTGGTCGGACATGACCCTTTTTGAGTACCGGGACAAACGTACCCTCAACGAAGCGGAGCCCCTGGAGCTCTTTTGGGGGCTGCGCGCCGACGTGGAGAAGCTGGCCCTGGGGGGCTACTTTGCCGAGGTGGCTGAGGCGGTGGCCGAAGAGGGCCGGCCCGACCAGGCCCTTTTATCTCTGGTGCTCAACTCCCTCTACGCCCTGGACAAACTCAATAAGCCCCTCCCCCTGGTGAAGGCGGCCTTTGAGCTCAAGCTTTTGTGTGTGGCGGGGTATGAGCCCCTGCTGGACGCCTGCGCCGTCTGCGGGGCGCTGGAGCCAAAGGAGCCTCGGCTGGACCTGGCCGAGGGGGTCCTCCACTGTGCTGCCTGCGGTCTGGGAGACGGGGCGGGGCGGACCCTGGACGAGAGCAGTCTGGCCGCTATGCGCCATGTGGTGTACGGCGACCCCAAGCGGCTCTTCTCCTTCCCCATGGATGCCCCCGGCATGGCCAGAATGTCCACCGCCTGTGAGGACTTTCTCCGCACCCAGTTGGACCGGGGGTTCCGCACCCTGGATTTTTATCACCGCCTTACTGACGGTGGTCCCACGCCATAAGACGGGGTATGAACCCTACATCAAGGAGAACGACCCATGACTGATCTGTTTGAAAAATCCATCCAGACCCTGGAGCTGCCTAGGGTGCTGGAGCTTTTGGCCGCCCAGGCGGCCACCGAGGAGGGAAAGGACCGGTGCCGTGCCCTGCGGCCCTTCACCGACCCCAACGAGGTCCAGCGCCTTCAGAAGGAGACCTCTGCCGCCTGCGCCATGATCGTCCTCAAGGGGACCCCGCCCCTCTCCGGGGTCCGGCCGGTGGCGGCCTCCCTCCAGCGGGCCGACATGGGGGGCGCCCTCAACACCCGGGAGCTGCTGGACATCGCCGCCCTGCTGCGCTGCGCCCGCTCGGCCAAGGAGTACGCCGCCGGGGAGGGCGGCGCCAAGACCTCCATCGACCACCTCTTCAATTCCCTCCAGGCCAACCGGTACCTGGAGGACAGGATCAGCGGCTCCATCCTTTCAGAGGAGGAGATCGCCGACGCCGCAAGCCCCGAGCTGGCCGACATCCGGCGTCACATCCGGGCCTCGGCCTCCAAGGTCCGGGACATCCTCCAAAAGCTCATCTCCTCCTCCCAGGCCAAGTATCTCCAGGAGTCCATCATCACCATGCGCTCCGGTCGTTATGTGGTGCCGGTGAAGTCGGAGTGCAAGAACGAGATCCCCGGCCTGGTCCACGATGTGTCCGGCTCGGGGGGGACTTTCTTCATTGAGCCCATGGCGGTGGTTAAGACCAACAATGAGCTCCGGGAGCTCCAGTCCCGGGAGGAGAAGGAGATCGAGCGTATTCTCCGGGAGCTCTCCGCCGAGTGCGCCGCCCACAAGGAGGACATCGCCCAGGACTACGACCTTCTCATTCTCATCGACTGCATCTTCGCCCGGGCCAGGCTCTCCGACAAGCTGCGCTGCACGGAGCCAAAGCTGGCCAAACAGGGCCTCACCCTGCGGAAGGCCCGCCACCCCCTCCTGGACCCCAAGAAGGCGGTGGCCAACGACCTCTATCTGGGGGAGAACTTCGACACCCTGGTCATCACCGGCCCCAACACCGGCGGCAAGACGGTGACCCTGAAGACCATCGGCCTTTTGACCC
>DXCX01000069.1 GCA_019115785.1 Candidatus Intestinimonas merdavium
CGGCACCTCCTGACAGAAGTAGCCGATGCGGACGGTCTCCCCAACCTCGATCTCTCCGGCGTCCGTGGTCAGCTTCCCTGCCAGTAGGTTCAGCAAGGTGGACTTGCCGCTGCCGTTGGCCCCCACGATACCGATGCGGTCATCCCGCAGCAGCATGCAGTCAAAGTCCCGGATCACCGTCCGGTCTCCGAAGGACTTGGTGACACCCCGTAATTCCACCGTCTTCTTCCCTAGACGGCTGGACCGGGCGGAAAGTTCCAGGGAACTTTTTTCCGCCGGGCCGGTCTGGGCCTTTAACTCCTCATACCGCTCCAGCCGCTCCCGGCTCTTGGTGCCCCGGGCGGTGGGCCCCTGCATCACCCACTGGAGCTCCCGCCGGAGGATGGACTGCCGCTTGCGCTCGCTGGCCTGGGCCATCTCCTCCCGCTGGGCCTTCCGCTCCAGATACTTGTCATAGTTACCCTCGTAGAAGAAGAGCCTGCCCCCCTCCACCTCCACCAGCCGGTCGGTGACCCGCTCCAGAAAGTAGCGGTCATGGGTGACCATCACCAACGCCCCTTTGAAGGTCCGCAGGTAATCCTCCAGCCAGGCCACCATGCCGCTGTCCAGGTGGTTGGTAGGCTCATCCAAAATGAGGACATCGCAGCCGCTGACAAGAGCGGCGCACAGAGCCACCCGCTTGCGCTGTCCCCCCGAAAGCTGTCCCACCGGCTGGTCGAACTGGGGCACGCCCAGCCGGGTGAGGATGGCCTTGGCCTCATACTCCGCCACCGACCGGGCCTCGTCAGAGAGACCGGCGAAGACCTGCTCCAGCACGGTGTTGGCCGGGTCAAAGTCGGGGAGCTGGGGCAAATAGTCCAGGCGCACGTTGGGGTCCCGGCTCACAGAGCCGCTGTCCGGCTCCTCTGCCCCGGCCAGGATCCGCAGCAGGGTACTCTTCCCCGTGCCGTTGACGCCGATGATCCCCAGCTTCTGACCTGGCTCCAGGTAGAGGGACACGTCGTCCAGTACCGACCGGGTTCCATAGGTTTTTGTGATATGTTCCGCGGAAAGCAGCATAAGGGATGTCCTCACTTCTGATGGTTTTCTTCAGTATACATGATTTTCCCGCCGTTGAAAAGACCGCCAGTCAGGCGGCGGGGTGCGGTCCTATGCCGCACCCCGCCGTCCGCTCATGCCTTCTCACCCTGCCTCCGGAAGGCGAAAAACCGCTGTCCGAAGTAGTTGAGGACCGTATAAAAACCCATGCCCACCAGCTTGGAAAGCCGCTCCCACCATACCGCCGGAAGGGCGGTCAATGTGGGTGGGACCCTCATGATGATGCGGGCCAGGCCGTAGCCCACCACATAGCACACCACCACGTTGACGGCAAACTTCACCGCGGCGCGCCAGAGCACCTCGTCGCTGTGGAAGGTGAAGCCCCTGTTGAGAAAAAAGCTCATGACCGCCCCAGCCACATAGGCGATGGCGGTGGAGGGCCAATAGCCCAGCCCCTCCAGGGCAAACATGAGCACCATGGAGAGCAGGGTGTTCCCCACGCCCACCAGGAGGAATTTGAGCATGCTCCCGTCAAAGAGCCTCTTCATCCCGCTCCTCCAATACCTCCCGGATGAGGAACCGGGGCCGTCCTTTGGTCTCCAAATAGATCTTTCCGACATACTCGCCGATGATTCCCAGGGACAGCAGGATGAGCCCGCCGATGGCCCACACCGAGCAGATGACGCTGGCCCAGCCCAGGACGGTGGCGCCGTTGGCCCAGCGGACTACGGAATAGATAAGCATGGCGATGCTGACCAGAAAGACCAGAAAGCCCAGCAGGGTGATATACCGGATGGGCTTGGTGGATAGGCTGGTGATGCCCTCCATGGCGAAGGAGAGCATTTTTTTCAAGGGGTATTTGCTCTCCCAGGCAAAGCGCTCCCCCCGCTCGTAGGAGACATAGCCGGTGATATAGCCGATCATGGGCACAATGCCCCGGAGGAAGAGGTTGACCTCCCTGAACTGGGCCAGACCCTCCAGGGCCCGGCGGGACATAAGGCGGTAGTCGGCGTGGTTGAAGACGGTCTCCGCCCCCAGAAAGGCCATGAGCCGGTAAAACCCCTCGGCGGTGAAGCGTTTGAAGAAGGTGTCCTTCTCCCGGGCGGAGCGGACCCCATAGACGATGTCGCAGCCCTCATAGTACTTGTCCACCATGGCGTCCACGGCGTTGATGTCGTCCTGGAGGTCGGCGTCCATGGAGATGACCATGTCGGCCCGGTCCCTGGCCGTCATCAGCCCCGCCAGCATGGCGTTCTGATGGCCCCGGTTCCGGCTCAGGTCCACCCCGGAAAAGCGGGGGTCGGCCCGGTGCAGACCGGCGATGATGGACCAGGTGGCGTCCCCGGAGCCGTCGTTGACAAAGAGGACCCGGCTCTGGTCCGAGATCTTTCCGGACGCCGTCAGCTCCCCCAGCTTCTCCCCCAGCCGCCGGGCGGTCTCCGGCAGCACCGCCTCCTCGTTGTAGCAGGGGACGACAATATATAATGTGTCACTCATATGATTTATTTCCTCTGGTATCATGATTTCTACGAAAGCCTGTCTTCTTTCTCCTCGCCCATTACTGGAATCTGCAATACCTCGCAAATTCTAAAAAACACCTCTAAAGAAGGTCTTTTGTTTCCCCGCTCTATTTCGTTGTAAAAGGGTTGTGTAATTCCTGCCAGCTCCGCTACTTTGTATTGGCTGTACCCCAATTCCAAACGTCTTTTCTTAATGCGGGAGATATAATCAATCATTCCAATCACCAAACCTATGGTATCGCTAGAAGCTATCTTTTGTAAATGATAGCTTTCAGCTATTGACATTTTACACACGGCCTCATATAATAGCTGTTAGCTATTATATGAGGTGATTCGCATGGACCAGGCACTTCATTTTCTGACCGACGCCGCGCTGCTCCGGCTGCGGGAACAGTTGGCCGGCGACCCGGAATACCGGCAGGTCCGCACGGAGGAGGCGGCCCTCCGGGCCCAGCTGCGGCGGCGCTACTCCAGGCAGGTGCGCCAGGCTGTCCTGGACGCCGTGGACGCCGAGAGCGCCCTTTCCGCCATGGAGACGGAGCGGGCCTTCCTGCTGGGGCTCCAGCTGGGCCTCTCCCTGGGCCGGCTCTCCCTCCTCCCCAACGAGTAAAGAGGCCTCCCCCCAAGGAGAAGACCTCTCTGGCAGACCGCGCTACTCCAGCTCCTTCCGCAGGTGGTCCATGGCCTTGCGCTCGATGCGGGAGATCTGGACCTGGCTCACCCCCAGAACCTTGGCGGTCTTATCCTGGGTCAGATTTTTGTAATACCGCAGGAAGATGACCTGCCGCTCCCGCTCGGGCAGGGCGTCAATGGCCCCCCGGAGGGCCAGCCGCTCCACCACTCCCTCCTCCATGCCCTCGGTGCCCAGCATGCTCTCCAGGGTGAAGCCGTCCTCCCCCGCCTCCATTTGCAGCGAGGCCACCGGCAGATTGGCCTCCTCTGCCGCGGCGATGTCCTCCGGCTCCAGCCCCGTCTCCACGGACAGCTCCGACAAGGTGGGCTCCCGGCCCAGGGCGTGGCTCAGCCGGTCCCGGGCCTGGCGGATGGCCGCCGCCCGCTCCTTCACCCCCCGGCTCACCTTCACCGCCCCGTCGTCCCGGAGGTAGCGCCGGATCTCCCCGGCGATCTTGGGGACGGCGTAGGTGGAAAACTGGCACCCGAAGGTGGGATCAAACCCCCGGACCGCCTTCAAAAAGCCCAGGCAGCCCAGTTGGTACAGGTCCTCCGGGTCAGTGCCCCGGCCGTAGTAGCGCCGGACCACGCTCCAGATGAGGCCGGCGTTCTCCTCCATCATCCGCTCACAGGCGTCATTGTCGCCCCCCCGGGCGGCCTCCAGCAGGGCATCGGCCTCGGGCGCCTTCATGGCCGCCCCGCCGTCCCGACCCGCCTGGCCAGCCGGCGGCTCATAACCACGGTGGTGCCCTTCCCCGGCTTGGAGCGGACCTTCAGGGTATCCATAAAGCTCTCCATGATAGTAAAGCCCATACCGGAGCGCTCCTCATTTCCGGTGGTAAAGAGGGGCGTTCTGGCCTGCTCCACGTCGGCGATGCCCACCCCCCAGTCCTGAACGGCGATCTCCAGCCGCCCGTCTTCAAAGAGCCTCAGGCGCAGGCGCACCTTTCCCAGCTTTTCCGGGTAGGCGTGGACGATGGCGTTGGTCACCGCCTCACTGACAGCGGTCTTGATGTCATTGATCTCATCCAGTGTGGGGTCCAGCTGGGCGGCAAAGCAGGCCGCCGCCGTCCGGGCAAACCCCTCGTTGGAGGACCGGCTCAGAAACTCAATGGACGCGGTATTGACGGGTCTCATCCTATGTATCCCTCCCCAGCCGGGCGGCCTCTGCCGCCCGGCCCTTGTTTATTCAAAGCGCAGGAGCCGCTCCAGGCCGGCCGCCCGCAGCACCTTACCGGCCTGCTCCGGCACATTCCGCACCGATACCGTGCCCCCCAGCTCTGCCGTGCGCTTATACGCCCGCAGCAGCACCGCGATGCCGGAGCTGTCCATGAAGGTCACTCCCCCCAGGTCCAGGACCAACCGCCTGGGCAGGCGGGTCCCCACCTCCCGGTCAATGCTCTCCATAAGTCCCCTGGCCCGGTGGTGGTCCACCTCCCCCGCCAGGGAGATCCGCAGCTCACGGTCCTCCCCCGTACAGCTCAGTTCCACAGCTTGTCCCCCCTCCGCTTCCGCCGCATAAAAAATCGCAGTATACCAAAATCTGGTATACTGCGATTATACGCTATGATCTGTGATGATTCCGTCGAAAGACAGGGGCCGGGCGAAAAGTCCTGCTTTTTCGGTCAGGCCGGGGGATTACATCCCGTGAAGCTGTTCCTCCAGCTTGGCAATGACGGCGGCCAGCTTATCCGCCCGCTCCCGCTCGGCCTCTACCACAGCGGCGGGGGCCTTGTTCACAAAGCCGGGGTTCTGGAGCTTGGTGTTGAGCTTGTCCAGCTCCGCCTTGTCCTTGGCCAGCTGCTTTTCCAGCCGGGCCTTTTCCTTCTCCATATCCACCAGCTCAGCCATGGGCATGGCGATGCGTGCGGCGTGGGTGATCACCGTGACCATGCCCTTGGCGCTCTCCTCGCCGTCGGCGCCCGCGCCGGACATGCCGGTGATGGTAACGTCGCTGGCGTAGGCCAGGCGCTTGAGGAAGGGGATGCCCGCCTCAAAGATCTCCCGCTCCAGGGTGGAGACGGTGAGATGGGCCTTCTTGCTGGGGGGTACGTTCATCTCGGACCGGCGGGTACGCACAGCGCCGATGGCGTCCATGATGAGCTCCATAGCCTTCTCCTCCTGGGGGAAGTCCAGCGCCACATGGTGCTCCGGCCACTTCTGGAGCATGAGGAAGTCGCCCTCGTGGGGCAGAGCCTGCCAGATCTCCTCGGTGAGGAAGGGCATGAAGGGGTGGAGGAGCTTGAGAATGTCGGTGAGGACATAGCAGAGCACCTTCTGGGCGTTCTCCTTGGCCTGCTGGTCCTCCCCCTGGAGCCGGGACTTGGTGAGCTCAATATACCAGTCGCAGTAATCGTCCCAGATGAAATCGTAGACCTTCTGGGCCGCCACGCCCAGCTCGTACTTGTCCATGTTCTCCGTGACCTCGGGGATGACCCGGTTGAGCTTGGAGAGGATCCACTTGTCCTCCATCTCCAGGTGCTCAGGCAGCTCGCACTTGTCGATGGTCAGATTCATCATGAGGAAGCGGCTGGCGTTCCAGATCTTGTTGGCGAAATTCCGCATGGCCTCGCACCGCTCGGTGTAGAAGCGCATATCGTTTCCGGGGGAGTTGCCGGTGACCAGATTGAAGCGCAGGGCGTCGGCGCCGTACTGGTTGGCGATCTCCAGGGGTCGATGCCGTTGCCCAGGCTCTTGGACATCTTGCGGCCCTTGTCGTCCCGGACCAGGCCGTGGATGAACACGGTGTAGAAGG
>DXCX01000070.1 GCA_019115785.1 Candidatus Intestinimonas merdavium
TTCGCCCGCTTTTAGGGGGCTTGGCTTTGTGCGTCCTTTTTCGGAACGGTACTTAAATTACAATGTTTCAACCTTATCTCCATGGGCAGAAAAAAGCCCGCCGCAGAATCTTTCGATTCTGCGACGGGCCCATGGGATCAGAGCGGAAAGAAGGTTCCCTTCCATTCTTTTCGTCCAAGAAAAATTACTCCAGAACGGCACCCCGGGCGGCGGAGGTGACCAGCTTGGCATAGCGGCGGAGGTAGCCGGTCTGGACCCGGGGCTCGGGACAGACCCACTTGGCCTTCCGGGCGGCCAGGGTGGCCTCGTCCACCAATACGTCGATCTTGCAGTTGGGGATGTCAATGGCGATGGTGTCGCCCTCCTCCACGAAGGCGATGGGCCCGCCCAGAGCGGCCTCGGGGGAGACATGGCCGATGGAGGCCCCTCGGGTGGCGCCGGAGAAGCGGCCGTCGGTGATGAGGGCCACCGACTTGTCCAGGCCCATACCGGCGATGGCGGAGGTGGGATTGAGCATCTCACGCATGCCGGGCCCCCCCTTGGGTCCCTCGTACCGGATGACCACCACGTCGCCGGGGTGGATCTTCCCCTGATAGATGGCCTGGATGGCGTCGTCCTCGCAGTCAAAGACACGGGCGGGACCGGTGTGGACCATCATCTCTTCTGCCACGGCGGACTGCTTGACCACGCAGCCCTCAGGGGCCAGGGAGCCCTTGAGGACGGCGATGCCGCCGTAGGGGGAGTAGGGGTTTTCGATGGGGCGGATGATCTCGGGGTCGGTGTTCTCCACCCCGGCCAGGTTTTCGGCCACCGTTTTTCCGGTGACGGTGATGCCGGAGGTGTCCAGAAGACCCTTTTTGGTGAGCTCCTTCATGACAGCGTAGACGCCGCCGGCCCGGTCCAGGTCCTCGATGTAGGTGTCTCCGGCGGGGGCCAGGTGGCACAGGTTGGGGGTCTTGCGGCTGATCTCATTGGCCATGTCGAAGGAGATCTCGATGCCGCACTCGTGGGCGATGGCGGGCAGGTGGAGCATGGAATTGGTGGAGCAGCCCAGGGCCATGTCCAGGGTCTCGGCGTTGTGGAAGGCCGCCTCGGTCATGATGTCCCGGGGCTTGATGTCCCGCTTCACCAGCTCCATGATCTGCATGCCGGTGTGCTTGGCCAGACGCAGCCGGGCCGACATGACGGCGGGAATGGTGCCGTTGCCCCGGAGGGCCATGCCAATGCCCTCGGTGAGGCAGTTCATGGAGTTGGCGGTATACATGCCGGAGCAGGAGCCGCAGGTGGGGCAGGCATTGTTCTCATAGTCCTCCACGCCGGCCTCATCCAGCTTGCCCGCCTTGTAGGCCCCCACCGCCTCAAACATGTGGGAGAGGCAGGAGCGCCGCCCGTCGTTGAGCCGCCCGGCCAGCATGGGGCCGCCGGAGCAGAAGATGGTGGGGATGTTCAGCCGGGCGGCGGCCATCAGCAGGCCGGGCACGTTCTTGTCGCAGTTGGGGATCATTACCAGGCCGTCAAACTGGTGGGCCAGGGCCATGGCCTCGGTGGAGTCGGCAATGAGCTCCCGGGTGACCAGGGAGTACTTCATGCCGATGTGGCCCATGGCGATGCCGTCGCACACGGCGATGGCGGGAAATTCGATGGGGGTGCCCCCCGCCATGCGGATGCCGGCCTTCACCGCCTCGGCGATCTTGTCCAGGTTCATATGACCGGGGACGATCTCATTCTGAGAGCAGACCACGCCGATGAGGGGGCGCTCCAGTTCCTCTTTGGTGTAGCCCAGGGCATAAAAGAGGGAACGGTTGGGGGCGCGCTCCACGCCCTTGGTCACGTTGTCGCTGCGCATAAAAAATCCTCCTCTGCGTTGTATTATTATGCTTGCATTGTCTGACAATATCATATAAGATAGAAGAGAGAATGTCAAGGGAAAAAGGGGGCGGAGGCGTGGAGAAGAAGAGTCTGACGCAGCAGACGGCGGAGCGGCTGTATGCCCGGATCGTGGCAGAGGGTGAGCCTGGGCCGGGGGAGAAGCTGCCCAATGAGCTGGACCTCTCCCAGGAGCTGGGGGTGAGCCGGACCACCCTGCGAGAGGCCATCCGGGCGCTGGTGACCCAGGGGGTGCTGGAGGTCCGCCGGGGGAAGGGGACCTTTGTATCGGAGCAGGTGGGGGAGATCGAGGACTTTGGCTTTGGGGGTCTGGAGCGGGTGAAGGGCCAGCTCCGGGATCTTTTCGAGCTGCGGAGCATTTTTGAGCCCCGGGCGGCCAGGCTGGCCTGTCTCCGGGCCACCGGGGAGGAGCTTTCCGATATTCTGGAAAAGGGGGCGGCGGTAGCGTCCTGTATCCAAAGGGGACAGGACCGGGTGGAGGCGGACGGCGCCTTCCATGCGGCCATCGTTCGGGCCACCCACAATGAATTCATGGTGCGGCTGCTCCCTCTCATCCACCGGGCGGTCTATACGGCGGTGGGTACCGGAGAGCACGGAGACCGCCTGGCGGCGGATACCCTCCGGGACCACGCCCTGCTATTGGAGTTTTTCCGGCGCCGGGACGGCGCCGGCGCTGAGCACGCCATGGCCATCCATATGCGCCACGCCATGGCTGAGATGGGGCTGGAGCAGAGGAGAGAGGATTGACAAGGCGGCGGGAAGATGGCATCTTAAAAGCACCGAGCGCCCTTCCCGCCAGGGAGCGGAGCGGAACAGGAGGAGACCTTATGATCATGCCATGGAACCGCAGCGAGCTGGCCACGGTTCTCAACCTGGACCAGTGCAGCGACCTCACCCGGGCCCTGGAGGAGGCGGGGATCGACTGTCATGTAAAGGTGGTGGACCGGACGCTGCACAGTGGGAGCCGGGAGCGAAGCGGGACCCTGTTTCAAGAGCACAGCTGTCAGTATACCATCTATGTTCTGCGCCGGGAACTCCAGGCAGCTATAGAGGTCACGGGGCTCACCCCCATCCGGTGATGGGGTGGACGCACTTTTTCAGAAAACCCAGAGGCATTGGGCCCCAAGGACTCTACCACTGGTCGGTTGACGGGGGACGTCCGTCCGGCTAGCATGGGGAGCAAAGAAAAAATCCGATGGCGGGAGAGAAGAAGATGCCGGCAAATATGAAAGCCATGATCGCGGAGACCTTTTTCAGCATGGCCAGGGGGAAGAGCATGGATAAGATTACGGTGACCGACCTGGTGGAGCGCTGTAAGATCTCCCGGCAGACCTTTTATTATCACTTCAAGGACATCATGGATGTTCTGGAGTGGGCGATGGAGGAGACGGTGGGGCGGACCCTGGAGCGGAGTCTGAAGGTGGGCTCGGACCAGGAGGCCATGGAAATCTTCGTCTCCATGATGCTGGAGAACCGGGACTTTATCCGGCACCTGCTCCACTCCCAGCACAGGGAGCAGATCGAGCGGATCATCTTTTGACAGTCTGCGTTTTTTGTCTATACAGAATGGGAAAAGTGTCAGTGGCGCGGCGGGAGAAGACCTGTTATAAACATAGAGTGGAATTATACAGACAACAGGCCGCAGAACGGAAGACGGAAGGAATCATCATATGAACGAAGTGAAAACACCCAAAAAACCGCTGATCTACTATTACGCCATCATGCTGCTCATCCTGCTGCTGTTTAACTTCCTGGCCATGCCCTGGATCGCCCAGCGGCAGATCCAGGAGGTGGATTACGGCACCTTCATGCAGATGGCAAGGGACAAGGAGATCGGCCAGGTGGAGGTCCAGAAGACGGAAAACCAGATCCTGTTTACCGACAAGGATGAGACCGCCATCTACAAGACCGGCATGATGCCGGACCCCGACCTGACCCAGCGCCTTTTTGACTCCGGGGCCAAATTCTCCGGAGAGATCATTCAGCAGACCGACCCGCTGCTGAGTGTTCTGCTCAACTGGGTCCTGCCCATTGTGGTCTTCGTGGCTCTGGGGCAGTACCTCTCCAAGCGAATGATGAACAAGATGGGCGGACCCAACTCCATGATGTTCGGTATGGGGAAGTCCAACGCCAAGGTCTATGTCAAGTCCTCTGAGGGGATCAAGTTCTCCGACGTGGCCGGAGAGGACGAGGCCAAGGAGAGCCTCCAGGAGGTGGTGGACTACCTTCACGACCCCGGAAAATACCGGGAGATCGGCGCCTCCATGCCCAAGGGTATCCTGCTGGTGGGCCCTCCGGGCACCGGCAAGACCATGCTGGCCAACTACCTCTACCAGAAGGAGACCATCACCGGCGAGGAGTTTATGGACATCCTGAACCGGGAGGCGTCCAAGGGCTAAAAAAAGCAGGCACCCCATGGCCCATGGGGTGCCTGCTTTTTGGCCATCAGGGGCCGTGCAGACCCCATTACAGGGAATCAAAGAGATGGGAATTGTACGAAAAGAGAAGCTGTTCCAACGGTTTTTACATACTGCCTTGCTTCATTCCACAAATACAGGTATAATGGGTGCCATCCCCAACAGAAAAAATAGATAGAGGAGGATCTGTGGAGATGGCATATTGCAAGAGATGCGGCTTCCCCATCGCTGATGGGGCAGCGACCTGTCCGTCCTGCGGCGCCTATCAGAACAACGGCCCCGAAGTGGTGGACAATGGAGGGATCGGCTGGGGCATCCTGGGCTGCTGTATCCCCATTGCGGGCCTGGTGCTCTTTCTGGTCTGGAAGGACCAGCGGCCCAGAACAGCCAAGGCTGCCGGCATCGGCGCCCTGGTGTCGGTGATCCTGGGCGCGCTGTGGTACCTGATCGTCATAGCGATGGGCGTGGGCGCCTCTTTGATGTGACCGGTGGAGGCCTGGCTGTACCGGTGGCTGCCCATCATTTTTGGGTGTCACTGCATGGACAGCCGTTCCTTTCATATCCGGGGGAAACGGCTGCCGCTGTGTGCCCGGTGTACCGGGGAACTGGCGGGCATCCTTCTGTGTCTGCTGAGCGCGCCCTTCGCTCTGCCGCCAGCGCTGCCTGCCCTAGGGCTCCTGGTCCCCATGGTGCTGGACGGTGGAATCCAGGCCCTCACCCCCTATGAGAGCGGGAATCTACGGCGGCTGGTGACAGGGACCCTCTTCGGCTCTGGGCTCACGACCCTGTTTTTACGCTCCACCGTGTGGACGTTCCGATTTGGGATGGCTTTGGGGGCCTCCTTGTAAAAAGAAAAAGATGGGGGCGTGTCCCGGCCTTTGCCGGGACACGCCCCCGCCTTTTGTGTCAGAGGGAGAGAGAAATGGGTCAGTGTCCCGTTCAGCCATGACACTGACCCATTCCGGGTATATTTTCAGTTGTAAGGTATCTCTGCTGCCATCAGATCAGCCCGACGATGGCCATGGCGGCGGCGATCAGCGCCAGCACGATGGGGGTGATGACCGTCATGACCAGGACGTGGGGATAGGACTCCTTGGTGGTCACGCCGCAGACCTGGGCCTCCATGACGAAGGTGGGGCAGTGGGGCAGGGTATCCATGCCCATGGCGGCCATGCCGACGACCTTATAGAGCGCCTGGGGATTGACGGTGCCGAGGGACATGAACTGGTCGGCCATGGTGCTGCAGAAGATCTGGGTGCCGCTGAGGGAGGCGCCGGTGATGCCGGAGAACACATTCGTCACGATGACGGCGGAGATATAGGGATTCATCTTGTCCGCCAGCATCATGGCAAAGTCCATAAAGTACTGGAAGCCGGCACAGGCATTGACCACAGAGGCAAAGCCCATCAGTGCGGCGGTCAGCAGGAGGGGGTTGATGCTGGAGAGGAAACCGGTCACAAGGTCTTCCACGATGTGGCCCTTGAGGTATTTATAGTTGGTGGCGATGAGGACGATGGCGCCGACGCCCATGGCGGTGTTGATGCCGTCGGAGGCGCTCATGGAATTGGCCAGCACCAGCTTGAGGACGATGATCACGATGTAGGGCAGGATGGCCAGCTGGATGGGGGGCAGCTCCTTGCCGCTGATGCTGCCCGCGATCAGTTCGGCGTCACTTTCAGAGGGGACAAAGCCGATGCCCCGGGCGCGCAGGGAGTTGGAGGCCCAGGTGAAGTAGAAGATACCGAAGCCAAAGGCAAGCACGAGGAGCACGATGGCCATGGTGGGGGCGGCAAAGGTGGTCACGCCCAGCTTCTCGGAAAGGGCGATGCACAGCATGGAGGGGGCGCCGGGGGTAACCACGTTCAAAACCACAGCGCCATACAGGAAGATGGCCGGCATCAGCAGCTTGGAGACGTTTGCCTTGCGGAACATGGGGACGGCCACAGGATAGACGGCGAAGATGATGATGAACGCGTTTACACCGCCATAGGCCAGCAGGAAGGTGATGATGAGGGTGCCGGCCACGGTGGCCTTCACGCCCAGGAAGCCGAACAGGAAGTTTGCGATGGATTCGGCGGCGCCGCTCTTTTTCATCAGCTCGCTGTAGGCCGAGCCGATGGTGAACAGGAACAGGTAGGAACCGAAGATGCTTCCCAGAGAAGCCGCGTAAGTACCCGTGAGGGTCCCCCAGAAGGGAAGGGCGCTGCTCACGATCACGATGATGGAACCGACCAGGGACGCCACAAAGCCGTTGATTCCCTTGAAGGTCAGGTAGATCAGGACGGCAACGCCGAGGACCATGCCAATGACACTAATGATCTCCATATTTTTTCCTCTCTTTCTTCTTGTATATGCTCCGCGCTGCGGGGGAACATTACTTCAGCGGTAGGCAAAGGCGGCGACACAGCCCCGCCACTGCATGGGATTTTCAGATGCCGCCATGTGGGTGCAGCCGTAGACCGGCATCAGGGCGGCGTTTGGGATCTGTTCCTTCATATACGCCGCGGTGGCGGGGTGATAGCCGGAACCGGGGTCGGCATAGAGGATCATCACAGGTACATCTATCTGAGGCAAGACCCCGCGGAAGTCCGCCCCTGCCATGGTGGACCAGTAGTGGTAATTGGCCGCCATGTGCTCCTCTGTGATGTCAACCATCCCCTGGATCAAGGTCTGGGCGATCAGGTCATGCCGGCGGTCCAGGATGCGCGCGCGCATCTCCTCCTCGGTCCCGAGGGGACGGCAGACCATGGAGTCGCTGTCGGGGAAGAGCAGCCCCTCCGCCACACGCAGCGCAAAGCGCTTATAGTCCGTGCCGAGCAGCTCCAGATCCTCTTCATACATCTCCCGGGTGTAGCAGCCCTTGTACAGACCCAATGTCCAGCCGTCCTCGTTGATGAGCTTGGGAGACATGTCGCCAAGGATGATCTTGGAAAGCCTGTCTGTGCCAAACTGCGACACATAGGAGAAGACGACGGCGGCCCCCATGGAATAGCCGTACAAAACGACATCGTTCAGCCCCAGGAAGTCCATCAGCGCGCGTACATCTCTGGCGGACTGATGGACCCCCATCTCACCTGCCGCCGGGGTCATGCCGAAGGCGCGCTGGTCGAACACAATGATCCTGCCGCTGGTCTGCATGGCCTCAATGAAGGGGGCCTGGGACTCGATGGTGCTTCCGAAACCGCAGGCATAGATCATAGGCTGGCCGCTGCCAATATCCACATAGTGGAGCTCCGCGCCGTCATAGCCATGGAAGGTCTTTGTTGGAAAGGCAAAACCGCTCATGTTGTAATATCATCCCTTTTTAAGATAAAATTGGAAATGGAAAGTAAATGATATTGCGTTCACTCCTCAATTTGCTCCTGAGGAAGGTTACCAGATCATATTCTTTTCGGCTTCTTCTCTCAGCCAATCCCGGAAGTCAGGATGGGCGATCTGGATCAGGGCATCCACTCTCTGACGGATATTCAGGCCGCGCAGCCAGGCGATGCCGTACTCCGTGACCACATAGTCGGTATCGTTTCTGGAGGTCGTGACGGCAGCGCCCCGGGCCAGGAAGGGGACGATCTTGGAATGGAGCACCTCCTTGCCGTTTTCGTCGGTGGTGCTGTATGTGGCGTGCATGGCAATGATGGATTTCCCGCCCGGGGACATCTGGGCGCCCTGAACCGTCTCAGACTGTCCGCCGGTGCCGGACCACTGAAGATTGCCCACCGTCTCAGAGGCGCACTGTCCGGTAAGATCGATCTCCAGACTGGCGTTGACGGAGACAAACTTGTTGTTTTTGGCGATGGTATAGGGGTCGTTGGAGAAGGTGGAGGATTTGAAAAGCACAGCGGGATTGTTGTTGACATAGTCGTAGAGCCGCTGGCTGCCCATGGTGAAGGAGCAGACGGAATACCCGTTCATAAAGCCCTTCTGGGAGTTGTCCACAGCGCCGCATTCGATCAGATCCACCATGGTCTCGGTGAACATCTCCGTGTGGATGCCCAGATGCTTTTTGCTCTTGAGCTCATTGGCCACCGCGTTGGGGATGTTGCCGATGCCCAGCTGGATGGTGGAGCCATCCTCCACCAGGGAGGCCACATAGGCGCCGATCTTCTGGTCTACCTCGGTGTAGGGGACCAGCTTTGCCACAGGAATGGGGCGATCCGACTCCACAAGAGCGTCCACTTCGGAAATATGTACCTGGGTGTCGCCGAATGTTCTGGGGAAATTGGGGTTGACCTCCAGAAGGACAAGGGCGCCCTCATTGATCAGGTCCCGCTCATAGATCGCGCTGATGGAGAGGGAGAGATAGCCGTGCTCATCCATGGGGGAGACAGTGGCCATCACCACAGGCCGGCGGCCGTCGTGCCGGATCCGCTGCAAGGTCTTCCGCAGGATGGAGGTAGAGCTCTGAGGGACCGCGCTGACCAGCTTCTTTTTCTGGGCATCCCGGAGACCGGCGTTGAAAAACCAGCCGCTGTGGTCCATAATGCCGCGCATTTCGGGGTCCTTCATGGCGTCATAGTATTGGATGGGAAGGCAGGTGTTGAGGGTGGTCCCCTTTACCCCGGTTTTTTTCAGGTGCTGGAGTTTGGAGAGGATGGCCTGGGGCTCCGCCGCGGCCTGGGCGGAAAACATGTAGTCTCCGTCTTTGATCAGCTCCAGGGCCTGCTCGGCGGTCATCTTTTTCTTTTGATATAATTCCTGATATGGATTCACAGGATCATGCTCCTTTCATGTTTAGGACGTTTGCGGCGCTTTGTGGCATCTATCCTAAATTTTGCCCTGTATACGCCATTCGCTTTGACAATTTGATTATAGCCTCTGCTGTATCATTTGGAAAATACACCTTTTTCATCCCGCTATAAATTTAAGTTATAGCGATAAATAGATGATGATATTTGAGATTTTTGCATAAAATAAAGAGATAATAATGTATATTTGTTTATAAAATGCTTCTAATCAAAGGGGCGAGAGAGGGGACGTACAGGGGGAGCGGGTCAGAAAAGAAATTTGTCAAATGTCCATATCCGCCCTATAATAAAAAGAAAATGAGAGCCTGTCGATTTTATCCACAGGCTCAGAAAATACAAGGCCTTGTTTAAACATGGCCGGCACGCCCAAGCGGGGGAGTCTGTTTCCTGGAGAGGGGGATCTATGAAACGGGTGCAGTTGGAATATTTTGTGCGTGTTGTAGAGGAAAAGAGCTTCACAAGAGCGGCAGAAAAGCTCTTCATCAGCCAGCCGGCGCTGAGTAAATCCATTCGTTCACTGGAAAAGGAGCTGGATGTCACATTATTTAAGCGGGACCCGAGAGAGCTGAGCCTGACCAGCGAGGGAGAATGGGTCTACCACTATGCGGTGGATATTCTGAATTATTGGCAGATGCGTACCTCGGAGCTGATGGCGCTGCTGGGACAGGTCAGGGGGATTTTGCGCTTCGGCCTGCCCCCTTCGGTGGGAAGCGTGTTTTTTTCCAAGATCATGTATGAATATGGACTGAAATATCCCCAGGTAGACCTACAGATCTTTGAGGGCACCTCCAAGAAGGTGGAAGCCATGGTCATGGGCGATCAAATTGATCTGGGCGTGGTCATCGAGCCATATGACAATCCGCATATGCGCCTGAAGACGGTTTATCGTTCGGAAGTCGTGCTGGTGGTCTCCCAGAAGCACCGGCTTGCAAAACGGGACGTGGTCGATTTCGCGGAGATCAAGGATGAGCCCATGCTGATCGTGTCCAAGGACTACATGTTCCACGATCAGATACTGGCCCACTGCAAGCAGGCGGGATTTCTGCCCAATATTACCTTCACCACCTCTCAGTGGGACCTTCTTCTGGAGATGGCTGCGGAGGACCAAGGCGTCACCCTGATGGGCAGGCCGGTGGCGGAGAAGCTGTACAGCGACAGGATCAAATGTATTTCTCTTAAGAATCCGGAATTTCCCTGGACCCTTGGCCTGATCAGCAAGAAGTGCAAGCCCCTCTCCGGGCCCGCCAAAAGCTTTTGGGACTTCTGCGGTGAGATTTGAAGCTCGACGCAGGGGGCGCCGTGCCGGTATGTCCCCCAAGCGCGGGAGAAATCCCGCCCTTACGCGCATACAGAAAAGTCCCCCGCTTTTCAAGACCAGCGGTCTGTGAAAAGCGGGGGACTTTTTCTGGTGAAATTTGTGCCCTCAAAAGGCCACGCAGCAGGGCCCTCTCGCGAGGGGGGAAGGAAGGGCTATTCCTCGGAAGGAGGGAGCGGGTCGGTGGGAAGGTGTTTTCGGAAGGCGCGCTCCATCCAAATGGACCAGAACAGGGTGGTAAGACAGGGCGTCACCAGCATGGGGAGCAGAAAGAGCAGGCTCACCAGACCGACCGCCGCCGTGAAGACCACGATCAACACTGTAAAGGGCAGGTAGGCCAGGGAGAACTGCAGGGAGGTCCGCAGAAGTCCCCCCAGTGAGAAGGTAAACCGGGAGAGAAGGGGGAACATCCAGAGAAAGGCGCCCACGGGGATGAGAAGGGCCACAGCATAGACGGCCGCGGCCAGCGGGGCGCCGGCCACCTTGGCAAGCATGGCCTGCCACAGCAGGCGCAGGCTCCAGGCCAGAGCGGTCAGCAGCCCGCCCCACAGGAGGGTGGCGGGGACGGCGACGGGCAGCTCCCTCCAGAAGGTGCGCAGGTAGCGCAGCCAGGCACCGTTCTCACCCGTCCGGACGCACCGGGTGGAGGCGTCATAGAGGGCGGTGGTGGCCGCCCCCAGAGTGAGAAGGGGCAGGGAGGTGAAAAACCACAGCAGGCTCAGAAGCAACACGTCGGCCAGAGTGGACATCCATCTCCAGAAGAGGGCGGTGGGGTCGAAGAGTTTGCGCCACATGGCTCAGCGCTCAGGGAGGGAGGCGGCGGCGACGGACTGGCCCACCCGGCGGAACTTTTCATCGGGCAGGGAGGGGCGGATGGCGGCGGCGATCTCAGGATATTCCTCGGCCAGCACCTCCTTGCAGGTGGAAAGGAGGAGGTCTCCGCCCTTCCCGGACATGACCCGGCCCAGGAGCAGCACGTGCTTATAGTGGTAGAAGTCATAGTACAGAGCCAGGGCATGGGCCAGATAGACGCCGATGGACTGGTAGATGGAGGCCGCTCTGGGATCGCCCTCCTCCATGAGTCCCTGCACCACCTTCAGCTTTTCCGCCGGGGAGAGTGCCTCATCCAGCTGGATGCCGGCGGCGGGGGCCAGCTTGATGACGGCGTCCTGGGAGAAATACTTCACGCCGCAGCCGATGTCCCCGGACCACTCGTCCGCCATGGCGCTGGGGGAGGCATCCACGGGGACGAAGGCCAGCTCATTGAGCCAGCCGGTGATGTTGCCCTGGTCATCCACATAGCCCACGGCCTCGCTGGTGCCCATGGCGATACCCAGAACGTTGTTGTCCTCCAGACTCATGGCGCCGGCCAGGGCGGTGACGTCGCCATCATTGGCCACAGCCAGGGGCACGTCCCCGATCTCCTTGGCGGCCCGGATGTAGATGTCCTTTACCTTCTCCTGAAAGAGGTCCTTGGGGACTTTCAGGAAGAGAGAGGCCACCATGGCCCGGTTATCGATGTAGATGCCGGCGGAGGAGACACCGATGGCGTCCACCCGGGGCATGTGGGCGGCGGCCGACTTCATGGCCTCCACGATACCCTGGAAATGGTAATCAGGGTCCTCGGCGGTCTTGGGGAACCAGACCACCTCCTCGGAAAAGACGCTCTCACCGTCGATGACGGCGGAGACCTTCCGGTCGGAGCCGCCGGCGTCAAAGCCGATGCGGCAGCCGTCCAGGTGGCGGCCGATGGCCTGGGGCAGGCTCTTCTCCTGGGGGAGGACCTGGCAGGAGACCACCTGGAAGGGGCGTTCATACACCCCGGACATGAACTCGGCGTCGAAGGCCCGGGCGCCGCCCGGGGCGTAGGCGGACTTCAGGGCCTGGAAGATTTCCTCATCCCCCCGGATGTAGACCTTGAAGCCCCCCTTCATCCACAACAGTGTCTTGACCAGCCGGTCCACATAGTAGCGGTCGGCCTGGGCGAACTCCGGCGTCCCGTGGATCTTGGTCTCATACACGGCGATCTGGCCGCCGGAGCGCTCCACAGCGATCCCCAGCGGCTTGTGGGCCTCCCGCAGAAAGGCGCGGTTGAACAGATACAGAGGGGTGTAGTCCGGGTCCAGAGGGGGAAGGCGCCGGGGTGAGAGTTCGATTCCGTAGCAGTTCATGGGATTACCTCCATTATGTAAATATCATGCGCGGATACGCCGGAGAAGGCTGACCCTTGGATTTGATGGTATCATATCACGGAACGTTTGTTTTGTCACTCCTGATGAAGAACTAAATTTTCAAAAATGATCTTTCTTGAAAAAGTCTTGCAATATGATATAATGAAGCCACCATGGCCGGCGGGCTGTCCCACCCTTTGTACCCCTCTCCGCGGCAGAAGGTGGGGCGGCGGATACGGAGCCGCCGGCGGCGTATTTTGAAAGGGAGGGTCTTTGAAATGGATATGGAGACCAAACATCTGCTTGAGGAGAGCCAAAGCTGGGTCCAGGACCAGCTAAAGGGCAGCGTCGCCTTCTGGCTGGAGCATGGCATGGACAAGGAAAACGGGGGGATCTACACCTGCCTGGACCGGAAGGGCGAGATCTACTCCACGGACAAGAGCGTGTGGATGCAGGGCCGCTGCGCCTGGACCTTCGCCTATCTCTGCGCGGTGTACGGGCCGAGGGAGGAGTGGCTGGCGGCCAGCAAGAGCTGCCTGGACTTCATGGAGGCCCACTGCATCAACCGGGCCGCGGGAAACCGGATGTATTTCACCGTCACAGGGGACGGTAAGCCCCTGCGTCAGCGTCGGTATTGCTTTTCCGAGGGCTTTTACGCCATTGCCAACGCCGAATACTACGGCGTAACCGGCGAGCGGGTCTGTCTGGAGCGGGCCAGGAGTGCCTATGAGCTGATCTGGGCTCTCAACCACGGCCTGATCCAGGACCCTACCGGACTGGGACCCAAGACCATCCCCGAGACCCGCTCCGGACGGGCTCTGGCCAACCCCATGATCTACCTGAACATCACCTCCGTGCTCCGTCGGGTGGACCCGGAGCGGGAGGACCTTTACAACCAGCGGGCGGCCCAATGTGTAGAGGAGATCTTCCGCTATCACTACAAGCCCGAACTGGGCTGTACACTGGAGAGCGTGGGCCCCGACGGGGAGTTCCGCGGGGAGATCACCGAGGGCCGTGTGGTCAATCCGGGCCATGACATCGAGTGCTCCTGGTTCCTGATGGAGGACGCCAACCGCAGGGGGGACAAGGAGCAGTATGCCACCGCCATGAAGATCTTTGACCAGGCCATCCATGCCGGCTGGGATAAGGAATACGGTGGGCTGCTCTACTTTATCGACTGTCTGGGGCGGCCCCCGGAGTCCTATGAGCACGACATGAAGCTCTGGTGGCCCCACGACGAGATCCTCATCGCCTCCATGATGATCTTCCGGGACACTGGCGAGAAGGCCTATCTGGAGTGGTTCCGGAAGACGCTGGACTACTGTAAGGAGCACTTTGCTGACCCGGAGTATGGCGAGTGGTACGGCTACCTCCGCCGGGACGGAAAGCCCACCATGCCCCCGGCCAAGGGCTCCACCTTCAAGGGCCCCTTCCACCTGCCCCGGATGCTGGTTATGGTGGACACCATGATCGGTCAGATCCTGGAGCGGGACTGAGGGGCGCCGGACAGCCAGTGAGGTGATGGGGATGCAGCACATAGGGGGAAACGTTTTCCAAAAGGTCAGCAGCGAATACTACCAGCTCACCACCTCGGAGAAAAAGGTGGCCGACTATGTAATCGGCAATCGGTATAACACGCAATTCATGTCCATCTCTGAACTGGCGGAGGAGTGTGGCGTGGCGGAGGCTACGGTCTCCCGCTTCTGCCGCACTCTGGGGTACAAGGGCTACAACGCCTTTAAACTGGCGGTGGCCAACTCCGCCGTCCAGGGGGTGGGGGAGTACCTCCCAACCGGAGAGCCCTCCCCGGAGGACAGCATCCAGGAGATGTGCCAGAAGCTCTATGGCAACGACATCGAGGCCCTGGCCCAGACACTGGCGCTGGTCCGGCCGGAGAACGTGGCCGCCGCCGGCGCGATCCTGGAAAAGGCGGGGCGGGTGCTGTGTATGGGGCAGGGCGGCTCCATGATCATGGCCATGGAGGCAGCCCATCTCTTTTCCACGGCCTTCCCCAACTTCCAGCCGGTTTACGACTCCCACCTCCAGACCATCGCCGCCGCCACACTGACCCCCCGGGACGCCGTACTTTTCTTCTCCTACTCCGGCTCCACCCGGGAGCTGCTGGATCTTCTGGAGGTGGTGCGGGAGCAGGGGGCAAAGGTCATTCTGGTGACCCACTTCCCCAAATCCCCCGCTGCCGCCTTCGCCGATGTCATCCTCCAGTGCGGCGCCAACGAGGGCCCTTTGCAGCTGGGGTCGGTGGCAGCGCGGATCGCCCAGCTCTTTGTCATAGACGTGCTCTTCGCAGAGGTCTGCCGCCACACGGAGGGAGACAGCCGCAACGCCCGGGAACGGGTGGCCGGGGTACTGGCCGCCAAGCATATTTGACAGCGGCGGACAAAAAGCCGGTATTTTGAAAAAAGATTTAAAGCGCGCTATTGATTGAAAATTTTTTTCGGAAATCCTATTGACATTTTTTCTAAAGCTGAGTACAATGCAAGTGACCATTCTGGTGGAAATGCCAGCTACAAAAGTAAGGAGGGTACATACACAATGAAAAAGTTTCTTGCGCTTCTCCTGAGCATGTCCCTGGTCTTTGGACTGGCCGCCTGCGGCGGCGAGAGCGCCACGACCCCCGCGCCTGAGGGCAGTGCCCCCGCGGAAAGCGGTGAGACCGAGGCCTCTGTGACCCGGATCACCCTTTGGACCTATCCCATCGGCCAGTGGGGCGGCACCGATCCCCAGCTGGACACCATCATTGCCGCTTTCAATGAAGCCCACCCCGAGATCGAGGTCAGCTATGAGCTGCTGGACTACACCAACGGCGACACCCAGGTGACCTCCGCCATCACCGCCTCCAACACCCCCGACATCATCATGGAGGGTCCTGAGCGCCTGGTCTCCAACTGGGGCGCCAACGGCCTGATGGTGGACCTGTCCGACCTGTGGGCCGATACGGAGGCCGACATCGCCGCCACCAGCGAGGCCGTGGTCAGCGCCTGCAAGGGTACCGACGGCAACTACTATGAGTATCCCCTGTGCATGACCACCCACTGCATGGCTATCAACTATGAGGTCTTTGAGCAGGCCGGCGCCCTCCAGTATATTGACGAGGAGACCCGGACCTGGACCACCGACGGCTTCGTGAAGGCCATGGAGGCCGTGGCCGCCTCCGGTCTGGTATCCACCCCCGCCATCGTCTACTGCGGCGGCCAGGGCGGCGACCAGGGAACCCGGGCGCTGGTCAACAATCTCTACTCCGGCACCTATACCAACGCCGACCACACCGCCTACACCGCCAATAGTGCCGAGAACGTGGAGGCCCTGACCCTGCTCCAGAGCATGGTCAACGACGGCACCATCAGCACCAGCGCCAGCTTCCAGGCAAGCGATGAGCTGCAGGCTTTCGCCAATGGCACCTGCGCCGTGACTTTCGCTTGGAATGCCTCCAACAAGGCCGCTTACGCCTCCCAGGCCGCCTTTACCCCCTTTGCCATGGCTTTCCCCTCCGACGACGGCGTGCCCGAGCTGTGCGGCGGCATCTGGGGCTTCGGTATCTTTAATAACGGCGACGACGCCAAGATCGAGGCCGCCAAGACCTTCATCAAGTTTGTCTGCGACGATGCCGCTCAGGGTCCCGAGAGCGTCCGGCTCACCGGCTTCTTCCCCGTGCGCAGCTCCTTCGGCGATGTGTACGCCGGCACGGACCAGGCTGAGCAGATGTCCGAGTTCCAGTCCCTGATGCCCTACCTGGGTGACTACTACAACGTCATCAGCGGCTGGACCGAGCAGCGCACCAACTGGTTCAACATGCTCCAGCGCATCCTGGTCAGCGGCGGCGATCCTCAGACCGAGGCGGACGCCTTCGTGGAGGCCAGCAACGCCAATATCTAAGCCTTTCCGGGAGCCTTACCCGGGAGTGCGCCCGCTCCTTTTCCGAGAGGGGCGGGCGCATTTGTTTCTCATGGCCGCCACTCGGCGGCGATCTGTAATAGAGGGGGAATTCATGTGGCACAAGCTCCCAGCGTGGCAAAGATCACCGCGAAGGGGAGAAGGTCTGAATTTTCCGGCATGAGCCGTGCCCTGGCCCGCCGGGAGACCATCTCCGCCTATCTGTTTTTGCTGCCCAGTCTCATCTTCTTCGTGGGATTCGTCCTGGTTCCAATGGGGATCTGTGTGGTTTACAGCTTTTTGGACATGGGAATCGGCACCGCCGGTACCACCTTCGTAGGCTTCCAAAACTACATTGAGATGGCCGGGGACAAAACCTTCTGGCAGTCCTTGTGGAACACGGTCCTCATCGTGGTGGTGGCAGTTCCCACAGTCACGGCTTTTTCGCTCTGGGTGGGCTCCGCCATTTATCCCATGCACGCGGCCTGGCGCTCCTTTTTCCGCTGTGTGTTCTATCTTCCGGTGGTGACCGGTACGGTGGCCGTCACCGTGGTATGGAAGTGGATCTTCAATCCCTTTACCGGATTGCTCAACAAGCTCCTGCACACCGGCACGCTGGACTGGCTGGGCAATGAGAAGACGGCCATCTGGTGCATCATTCTTATTCTGTTTACCACCTCCATTGGACAGCCCATCGTGCTGTATGTGGCCGCGCTGGGCAATGTGGACAAGTCCCTCATTGAGGCCGCCCAGGTGGACGGCGCCACCAAGCTCCAGGTCTTCTGGCAGATCAAGTGGCCCCAGATCATGCCCACCACGCTGTATGTGCTGGTCATCACCACCATCAACTCCTTCCAGTGCTTCGCCCTCATTCAGCTGCTGACCTCGGGCGGACCCAATGGCTCCACCAGTACGCTGATGTACTACATCTTTGACGTCGCCTACAAGTATCAACGATTTGGATATGCCAACGCCATGGGTGTCATTCTGGCCCTGGTCATCGCGATCTTCTCCGCGATCCAGTTCAAGGTCACGAAATCCGGCGAGCAGTAAGGGGTGGCAATATGAATAATAGTTTGACAAAGGGCGGCCGCTCCAATGGATACAGGGTCTTTGCCATTGTGATCCTGATCCTGCTGGCCATCTTCTTCATCTTCCCGCTGTACTGGATCATCACCGGCTCCTTTAAAACCGCCATGGCCATCAACGCCAAGGTTCCCCAATGGTTCCCACTGGAGCCCACACTGGACAACTACCTCCGCCTCTTCAAGCGTCCGGCCATGCACTGGATGCTCAACACGGTGGTCATTGCGGTGGCCGCCATGCTCCTGACCTGCCTGACCGCCTCTCTGGCCGGCTATGCCCTGGCAAAAAAGCGCTTCTACGGCAGGAAGATCCTTTTTACCCTGCTCATCTGCGCCATGGCCCTCCCCAAGCAGGTCATCGTCATCCCCTTGCTGCAGGAGATGTCCAACATTCCCTTCTATGATTTTGACTACGGGGAGTGGGCCACCATGCACGATACCCTCCTGGCCGTTATTCTCCCCACCGTGGGCTGGCCCTTCGGCGTCTTCCTGATGAAGCAGTTCTCTGAGACCATCCCCACTGAGATCCTGGAGGCCGCCCGGGTGGACGGCGCCGGCGAGATCCGCACCTTCAGCACCATCGTCTTCCCCATGATCAAGCCCGGCGTAGGCGCCTTGGCCATTTTCACCTTCGTCAACACTTGGAATGACTATTTCCTTCAGCTCATTATGCTGACCAGCGAGGAGAGCTGGACCATCTCTCTGGGCATCGCCCGCCTGCAGGGTGAGATGGCCAGCGATTTCGGGCTCATCATGGCTGGGGCCAGCCTGGCTGCCATACCCATTGTGACCATCTTCCTCCTGTTCCAGAAATACTTTACCCAGGGAATCACCATGGGCGCTGTAAAGGGGTGAGAACATGATCTGCGCGAAAAATAAGGAGGCCCTGTCCTATCTGGGGATCCATCCCAACCTGGACCGGGCGCTGGAGTCCATCAAGCCTGACTTCCTGGAGTCCCTCCAGGACGGGGTCCGGGTGGAGCTGGACGGGGATCGGGTTTACTGCACCCGGTTTACCTATGAGACCATCCCGTTGGAGGAGGGCTTTTTTGAGGCTCACCGCCGCTATTTGGACATTCACCTGATGCTTCAGGGCGAGGAGCGGGTGGATGTGGCCCACCCTGACGGTCTGACCCTTACCGAGAGCCGGGAGGATGGTGACTTCTACGCCTACCAGGGGAAGGAGGACCACTCCGTGGTGCTGGCCCCCGGGGACTTCCTGGTGGTCTTCCCGGGAGACGCCCACCGCATCAAGCTCCAGACAGACGGGCCCAGGACCGTCTCTAAAGCCGTTTTCAAGGTCCTCATCGACGGATGAGGGATTTGCTCCCGGCCCGGCGCGCCGGAAAAATTTAATGTTTGGGGAGACTGACGATGAAAGATTTCAGTAAATTCCAGGGGATCATCCCCGCATTTTATGCCTGCTATGACGAAGAAGGGGCCATCAGCCCAGACGCCGTCCGGTCGCTCACCCGGTACTTCATTCAAAAGGGAGTCAAGGGCGTCTATGTGGGCGGCTCCTCCGGTGAATGTATTTACCAGAGCGTGGCCGAGCGCAAGCTGGTGCTGGAAAACGTGATGGCCGAGGCCAGGGGCAAGCTTACCGTGATCGCCCATGTGGCCTGCAACAATACCGCCGACAGCCGTGACCTGGCAGCCCACGCCGAGGCCCAGGGGGTGGACGCCATCGCCGCCATTCCGCCCATTTATTTCCACCTGCCGGAGCACGCCATTGCCCGGTATTGGAACGATATTTCCGCCGCCGCCCCCAACACCGACTTTATCATCTATAATATCCCGCAGCTGGCCGGGGTGGCCCTCACCATGTCCCTGCTCAGGGAGATGCGCAAGAATCCCCGGGTCATCGGCGTGAAGAACTCCTCCATGCCGGTGCAGGACATCCAGATGTTCCGGGACGAGGGGGCCATCGTCTTCAATGGCCCCGACGAGCAGCTCCTCTCAGGTCTGGCCGCGGGAGCCATCGGCGGCATCGGCGGCACCTACGGCGCCATGCCCGAGCTTTTCCTCAAGGTGCGGGAGCTCTTCCTGGCCGGCGAGCTGGAACGAGCCAGAGAGATCCAGAACGAGTGCTGCCGCGTCATCTACAAGATGTGCTCGGGACAGGGCAACATGTATGCCGTCATCAAAGGGGTCCTCCGCAGTCAGGGCGCGCCCGACTGCGGAGGGGTCCGGCTGCCTCTTGCGCCTCTGACCCAGGGGGATAAGGCGGTAGTGGAGGAGAGCGCCGCTATGATCTCCGCCGCCATCGCAAAGTATTGTTAAAAGGTGGGGGAATTTCATGCGAATTTATGAGTGCGCGGACTACTCCGCTATGAGCCGCCAGGCGGCCAACATCATTTCCGCCCAAGTGATCTTGGAGCCCCAGTGCGTGCTGGGTCTGGCCACCGGCTCCACTCCCATCGGCACCTATGAGCAGCTGGTGGAGTGGTATAAGAAGGGGGACCTCTCCTTTGCCGGCGTGCGCAGCGTCAACCTGGACGAGTACCGGGGTCTGAGCGCGGAGCACGACCAGAGCTACCGCTATTTCATGCAGACCCACCTCTTCGACCATGTGGACATCCGGCGGGAGAACACCAATGTGCCCAACGGCATGGCGGAGGACCCCGCCGCCGAATGTGCCCGGTATGACCAGATCATCCGGGATCTGGGCGGCATTGACCTGCAGCTGCTGGGTATGGGACACAACGGCCATATCGGCTTCAACGAGCCCACCGATTACTTCCCCCTGGGCACCCATCTGGTGGATCTGACCCAGAGCACCATTGAGGCCAACAAGCGCTTTTTTGCCTCTGAGGCCGATGTGCCCCGTCAGGCCCTCACCATGGGGGTGGGGAGCATCATGTCGGCCAAGTCCGTCCTGGTGGTGGTCAGCGGCGCCGACAAGGCCGCCATTGTGCGCAGCGCCTTCTGCGGACCCATCACCCCCCAGGTGCCCGCCTCCATCCTCCAGCTCCACCCCCATGTGACCCTGGTGGGTGACCGCGCCGCCCTGACCGAGATTCGCAAGGAAGGGGTGGCGGTATGCGGATAACCGGCGCCCAGGTCTTTGATCCCGAACAGGGCTTTGTGTCCCGGGATCTGTGCGTGGAGCATGGAACCATCACCGGCGAGGCGGAGGGTACTGTCAGCGCCCAGGGCTGCTGGGTCATTCCCGGGCTCACCGACCTCCACTTTCACGGCTGCCGGGGGGAGGACTTTTCCGACGCCACGCCGGAGGGCCTCCAGGTCATGGCGGACTATGAGCTCAGCCGGGGCATCACACAGATCTGCCCGGCGGGCATGACGCTGGGGGAGGAGCAGCTCATCCGCATCTGCCAGAACGCCGCCGCCCACCGGGCCAGGGGCGCCGGCGGCGCCGAGCTGGTGGGCATCAATCTGGAGGGCCCCTTCCTCTCCTACGCCAAGAAGGGCGCGCAGAACGCCGCCTTTCTGCACGCCCCCGATGTGGCCATGCTGCACCGCCTCCAAACGGCCGCCCAGGGGCTGGTCAAGCTGGTCACCCTGGCCCCGGAGGAGCCGGGGGCGCTGGAGTTTATCCGGGGCGCCCAGGCGGAGAACATCACAGTGAGCCTGGGCCACACCACTGCCGACTACGACACCGCCGCCGCCGCCTACCGGGCGGGGGCCCGGCAGGCCACACACCTCTTCAACGCCATGCCCCCCTTCACCCACCGGGAGCCCGGCGTGGTGGGCGCGGCCTTTGACTGTCCCCAGGCCAGGGCGGAGCTGATCAGCGATGGGGTGCACATCCACCCCGCGGTGGTCCGGGCGGTCTTCCAGCTCTTCGGAAGGGACCGGGTCATCCTTGTCTCCGACTCTCTCCGGGCCACCGGCATGCCGGACGGCCGCTATCCCTTTGGGGGCCAGACCATTGAAGTGAAGGGAAACCGGGCCACCATGGCCGACGACCCCAACACCCTGGCCGGTTCAGTCTCCGATTTGATGTCCTGCATGTGTACAGCCGTCTCCTTTGGGATTCCTCTGGCCGACGCGGTCATGGCAGCGGCGGTGAATCCCGCAAAGGCCCTGGGCATCTATGACCGGGTGGGCAGCCTGGACATCGGCAAAGAGGCCAACGCGGCGGTTTTGAACGAGGACCTCTCTCTCAGGGCGGTGCTGTTCCACGGCCAAGTGGTCCATGGCGCGCTGTAACGATTACATTTAAATGCCGGAGGGCGCTATGAAAACATGCGGGGAATCGTCATGCAGGCGATTCCCCGCATGTTTTTCAGCCTTCCACAAAAAATCGGAGGACCATTTCTGTTCAGGACACTTAATTCGCAGCTCAGCATAGACGAAAGATGTATTGAGAGCAAGTTGCGGTTTTGTGGAAGGAGGCAGCATATGAAGCTGGGAGAGGCACAGAAAATAACAAGCATGCACCTCAACGCGCTGTCCCAGAGGAGGCGTACCCTCAAAGAACTCCTCGAGGAGGGGCAGGCTTCCGGTTCCGGCAGCGCAAACTTTGACCGGGTGGAGATCACCAAAGAGCTGTCTGCCGTGGAGAAGGAGTACGAGCAGACCCAGGACGTGGCGGATGAGCTCTCCGCTATGAGCACCGCGATCCAGAACGCCGAGGTCGCGCGCCAGCAGGGAGAGGCGATCGCTGAGGCCGCCGAGGAGATCCTGAAAATCCTGGAGGTCTTTCGCCGCATTGCCAAGGGCGACAAGGTGCCGGCCACGGACGAGAAAAAACTGATGGAGTACAGTCAGGTGATGTATATGTCGGCCAAGAATATGGCCTTGATGAATCAAAACTGTGAGAGGAAAAAGCACAAGTCCCTCTGGGAGGAGGAGCCCGCCCAGGAGGAACCGGTGGACCCCTTCGAGCTGGCCGCCAATACCGAGGTGGGGGAGCCCCTCGCCGGGGTGACCGCCGTGTCCCGCTCCTCTGATACAGGCACGGGGGCTGCCCCCTCTGCATAGGGCGGTTGGAGCCGCCGCAATGTGAGGCTTTTGGCCAGAGATAAAACAACATGAAAAAGTTGCATAGAACCGAAACACTCTCGGTTCTATGCAACTTTTTTGATCGGATTTCCCCCAGACTGAAACGAGCACAAATAAGAGCGGAAGACACAGGGGGCGGCCCGGTGATACCGGACCGCCCCCTGGAAAACGTAGTGTATGTAGATGCTTACAGCTTGTAGCAGACCTTGCCGGGGTTCAGGATCAGGTTGGGGTCGAAGACCTTCTTGATGTCCTCCATGAGCTTCATGTTGGTGGTGCCCACGCTGCGGGCCAGATACTCCACCTTGCCCATGCCGATGCCGTGCTCGCCGGAGACCAGACCGCCCATCTCGGTGGCCTTGTCGTAGATCTTGGTCATGAAGTCATCGACCTGCTTCTTGAACTCATCCAGCTCCATGTCGTTGGCGCAGGTGTAGATGTGCAGGTTGCCGTCGCCGGCGTGACCGAAGCTCTTGACCTTGAAGCCGTAGTTGGGCTCGATGCTCTTGAAGTAGCCCACGAAGTCGGCGATGCGGCTCACGGGGACCACCACGTCGCACTCGTCCAGCAGCTTGGTCTGCTCCTCGATGCCCTCCAGGAAGGAGGAACGGGCAGCCCAGGCGTCCTTCATCTTGGCGGGGGTGTCGGCCACCAGCACGTCCAGGGCACCGGCCTCCAGAACCAGCTCAGCGGCCTGCTCCACGATGGCGTCGATCTCGTCCTGGGTGTTGCCGTCGAAGGTCACCAGCAGATAGGCGCCCACATCGGTGCCGCCCACGTTGCGGGGGAACACAGCCTTGCCCAGATACTCCTCGGAGGAGATGAGGATCTCTCTCTCGAAGAACTCCAGAGCCTGGGGATTCATGTGGTTCTTCTTGAACTTGGGCACGGTGGCAATGGCCTCGTCCAGGTTCTCATAGGGGACGATGAGGCTCACGGTGACCTTGGGGGCGGGGATGAGCTTCAGGGTGAGCTCGGTGATGATGCCCAGGGTGCCCTCGGAGCCGATCATCAGGTTCAGCAGGGAGTAGCCGGAGGAGGTCTTGGAGACGTTGGAGCCGAAGCGGACCACCTCACCGGAGGGCAGGACCACGGTCATGGCGGAGACGTAATCGCGGGTGGCGCCGTACTTCACGGCGCGCATGCCGCCGGCGTTGGTGGAGACGTTGCCGCCCAGGGTGGCGAACTTCTCACCGGGATCGGGGGGATACAGGAGGCCCTGCTTCAAGGCGTCCTCGGCCAGGTCGTTGAGGAGCACGCCGGGCTGGACGCGGACCACGAAGTTATCGGTGTCGTAGCCCAGGATCTGCTTCATCTTGGTGGTGCAGATGACCACGCCGCCGGCGATGGGGGTGCAGGCGCCGGCCAGACCGGTGCCGGCGCCGCGGCAGGTGACGGGGATGTGGTTCTCGTTGCAGATCTTCATGACGGCGGAGACTTCCTCCGTGCTCATGACGTCGATGGCCAGGTCGGGCATCCGGGTGCCGTAGATGGGCATCTCGTCGCGGGCGTAGTCGGCGTTGACATCGGCGCCGACGTAGACGCGCTCGGGGGCGACGGCTTTGATCTTTTCGATGAGTTCGGGCGTGAGCTGATTGTACTGAGCCATGATCATTTACCTCCTAAAATCGTTCAGGATGTTGTTTTATCTCTATGAAGCAGGGTCTTCAGGGCTCGACGATGACGGAAATGCCGTTGGGGATGATGACCAGATGGGCGTCCTTACCCTTTGCCTCCCGGGCCCGGTCCAGGGCGGTGTCCAGATCGGGGGCATATTCCAGCTTCATCTCCTCGATGGTTTTCTGCATGGCCGGCTCGGAGACGAAGATGATGCGGTGCTTGAGCATCATGCGGCAGAGGATCTGGTACTCCCACTGGTCGGGATCGGTCTTGTCCATGGGGGTGGCCAGGATGCGCTCCATCAGGTGCTCCACGGTGTCGCAGTCGGCCAGGGCGTGATAGAAGCTGTCACCGCCGGTGCCGTCGTTGCAGCGGGTGGAGATGATGAGCACGGCGCCGGGCGCGGCGGCGGCCTCAGCGGCGGTCAGGCCCTTCACGGACTGGTACATGTTCTGGTCCAGGGGGGCGCCGCCGTTGGAGGTGATGACAATGTCGCCCTTCTTCTCCGGCTTGACCCGGCAGTAGCCCTTCAGGAAGGAGCAGCCGGTCTCATGGGCCTGGAAGGGATCGCCGGCAAAGGCGGCGGCTACGTGCTTTTCCTCGTCAATGACCACATTGACAATGTATTGCAGCTTGGCCAGCTTGGCGGCGGCCACCATGTCGATGTGGAGGGGGTTGCCCTCCAGGATGCCGGTGCGGGCGCAGGGGGAGTCGATGAATTTGGAGCAGTGGTTGCCCAGCACGGTGACCTGATCGCACACACCGGGCAGCACGCTCTTGCGGCCGCCGGAGAAGCCGGCAAAGAAGTGGGGCTCGATGAAGCCCTCAGCCACCAGCAGGTCGGTCTCGGCGGCCACCTTGTCGATGACCAGCTTGGCGCCGGAGGGGAGCACGCCGATCTCCACGTTGGCGGCGGCGTTGCGGCTGTCGTGGCAGACGAATTTCTCCTCGTTGGCGATCTTCTCACCCACCTTATTGACCAGCTCCTCATGGGTGGTGGGGCGGTGGAAGCCGGTGGCGATGAGCAGGGTGATGTCGATGTCGGGGTTGCCCTCCCGCAGCTCGGCGAGCATGAAGGGGAGAATGTGCTTGCTGGGCACGGGGCGGGTGTGATCACTGACGATAATGGTGGCGGTCTTCTTGCCCTTGGCCAGCTCAGAGAGCTTGGCCGAGCCAATGGGATTGGCCATCGCCTTCTTTACGATGTCATCCTCACTGCCCTCGGCCTTCAGGGTCCCGATGGCGGACTCCAGGACTTCTGCCCCGGTCACATCCCGGCTGAGCTCCAGACCGGTGGTGCCAAAGGGAATTCGCATGCTGATCCCTCCATTTCAAATTTTCGATGCGGTGAGCACCGCAGCGCGGCAAAACCAACTCTCTTAATTGGTCCTACCTATTTCCTACATATAAGTTTAACACAATACCGCTGAGATGCAAGGGTTTTTGGGTATTTTTTCAACATTTCTCCATTCCGCACAATTTATAATACCAATATTCAGCACTTTGTAGGAAAATGCGGCTGTTGAAAAAAATGCTCTGGACAATGTGCTCACAAAGAGCTAAAATAACTATGAAAATTGGTGGAACCAATGGAAAATGCCATTGGTAACGGGCCAAAGCGAGGTTGAGTACGCAAATTGGTAGTACCAATACAAGCGGAAAGAGGAGTGACGAATTGTGGGAGAAATTATACTGAAAGGTGTATTGTCGCTGCTGCCCATCATCTGGCTGATCGTGGCGCTGACCGGGCTGAAGATGGCCGGGCACAAGGCCTGCGTGGGTGCTTTGATCATCACCATTGTGGAGTCCCTGTTCCTGTGGAAAATGCCGGTGGTGGACTGCGCCACCTCCACGCTGGAGGGCTTTGCCTCGGCGCTGTGGCCCATCATCCTGGTCATTATCGCCGCCATCTTTACTTATAACCTGTCCCTGAAGACGGGGGCCATGGAGGTCATCAAGCAGATGCTCACCGGGGTCTCCGCCGACAAGCGGGTGCTGATCCTGCTCATCGGCTGGTGCTTCGGCGGCTTTATGGAGGGCATGGCCGGCTTCGGTACCGCCATCGCCATCCCCGCCAGCATGCTGGCCGGCATGGGTATGGACCCCATCGTGGCCTGCCTGGTGTGCATGCTGGCCAACGCCTTCCCCACCGCCTTCGGCTCCGTGGGTATCCCCACCGTGACCCTGGCCAACGTGACCGGTCTGGACCCCCTGCCCCTGGCCTTCACCACTGTGGTGCAGATGGTCCCCTTCATGATCCTGGTGCCCTTCCTGATGGTCATTGTGGGCGGCGGCGGCGTCAAAGCCCTGAAGGGCATGGTGGGCATCACCCTGGTGTCCGGCGTTTCCTTCGTGGTACCTCAGCTCATCGTGGCCAAGTTCACTGGTCCTGAGCTGGCCGTCATCGTGGGCTGTGTGGTCAGTCTGGGCTGCACCATCCTCATGGCCCGCGCCCGGAAGGGCAAGGCCGTGCCCGCCGAGTACAACATGAGTGCCAACAACACGAGCACCCAGGCCATTGACGGCAACAAGGCCCTGGTTTCCTGGCTGCCCTTCATCCTCATCTTTGTCCTGCTGCTGGTCACCTCCAAGCTGGTGCCCCCTGTCAACAACGCCCTGGCCGGCTTCTCCACCTCTGTGAAGATCAGCACCTCCGTCAACGCCGGCAACGCTTCCTTCAGCTGGATCAACACCCCCGGCATCTGGATTTTCGTGGCGGCCATCATCGGCGGCTTTGTCCAGAAGGCCACCCCCAAGATGATGTGGGACACCTTAGTGGCCACCGTGAAGCAGATGTCCAAGACCATCATCACCATCATGTCGGTGCTGGCGGTGGCTAAGATCATGACCTACTGCGGCATGATCAACGATATGGCCGTCTTCTTCGTGTCCATCACCGGCAGCTTCTATCCCTTCGTGGCCCCCATCATCGCGACGCTGGGCGCCTTCATCACCGGCAGCGGCACCAGCACCGAGGTGCTGCTGGGCAGCCTCCAGACCGCCGCCGCCGAGCAGATCGGCGCCTCTCCCTTCTGGCTGGCCGCCGCCAACTCCACCGGCGCCGGTATCGGCAAAATCCTCTCTCCCCAGTGCATCGCCACCGCGGCCGCAGCCGTGGGCCTGGTGGGTCAGGACTCCAAGCTCTTGGGCGGTATCATCAAGTGGGCTGTGCTGGAGCTGGTCATCGCCTGCCTGATCGTTGGGCTCCTGGGGGGGGTCATGGTGCCCATCCTGGGGATCTGAGGCTTTCCGCCACCGCAAACGTGAATCCCCGCGCCGCCGATGTAGGCGGCGCGGGGATTTTTCTGTTTTTTTCCGCCGTTGTCACAAAGGGCGGGGCATGTTATACTGCTGACAGGGGGCAGTATATTTAATGACTTCTTAAAAAACTTGCCCGCCGGACCTTAATAAAGCCGTGCTATCCTGACCATGAAAGCGGAGGAGTGAGCCCTTTTGTACAATATTTTGATCTGTGACGACGACCGGGACATCGTCTCGGCCCTGGACATCTATCTCACCAGCGACGGCTATCAGACGTATCACGCCTATAACGGCATCGAGGCCCTGAACGTGGTAAAGGAGCACGAGATCCACCTCATCCTCATGGACATCATGATGCCGGGGCTGGACGGGATTCGGACCACCGCCAAGCTGCGGGAGACGGAGAACATCCCCATCATCTTTCTCACCGCCAAGAGCGAGGACGCCGACAAGATCCTGGGGCTGAACATCGGGGCGGACGACTATGTGACCAAGCCCTTCAACCCCATTGAGGTGCTGGCGCGGGTCAAGAGCCAGCTCCGGCGGTACACCACCCTGGGGGGGCAGCAGAAGGCGGCGGACGCCCCTCAGGTCCTCCGCAACGGGGGCATCGCCATGGATGACGGGGCCAAGTCAGTGACGGTGGACGGGGAGGGGGTCAGCCTGACCCCCATCGAATACAACATCCTCCTGCTGCTCATGCGCCATCCGGGGCGGGTCTTCTCCACCAGCCAGATCTATGAGCGGGTGTGGAACGACCCCTCCCTGGGCTCGGAGAACACGGTGGCCGTCCACATCCGGCATCTGCGGGAGAAGCTGGAGATCGACCCGGCCAACCCCCGGTATATCAAGGTGGTGTGGGGCCTGGGCTACAAGATGGAGAAGGCGTGAGCCGGCGCCTGGTCCGCCGGCCTGGAAGGACAAGGGCATGTTTGGGAGGAAGAGCATGAAGCGGGCCTTTACCAGCCCCGGCGGCAGCGCGGGGCTATTTCTGGCGGGGGTGGTCCTGTGCGGGGTGGCCTTCTGGGCGGGACTCATCACCATCAGCCAGTGGGACAACCTGTGGGTGGGCGGAAGCTATACCGACAGCTACAGCATCACCCGTATTGTCCGCCTCTACGACTATTACGCCGGAGAGATCGCCGGACTCATCCAGCAGGGGAAATGGGAGGGGACCCTGAGCTATACCGACCAGAAACGGCTGGACAATCTGAAAGACCTCCTCTCCCCGGAGAAGTCCAACTACCGGGTGGAGGTCCACACCCAGGACGGCGCGCTGCTCTACGCCAACCTGCCGGAGGGGACCTCTATGGACAGCTTCTCTGCCGTCACCCTGTGGGAACAGACCCTGTCCCGGGGGGAGGAGCTCTGGGAGGGGGACTACACCGTCTACGATGAGGAGAGCGACCGCAGCGGCCTCATGATCTACCTGGGGGAGGACCAGTATGTATACAGCGACCCCTCCCAATATGTGGGCCAGTACAACGGCTACGGCTACCGGGGAGACAGCGAGGGCCTGGGCTGGGCCGGGAGCTACCGGCAGGGGATGGACAGCCGGGTGGAGACGGTGACCTGTACCATCCAGAGCGGGGTCCAGTGGCCCCTCACGGCGGAGGACTATTTTCAGACCGATTATGCCGACTACCAGCTCTTTCAGGAGTATCTGCCCGCCATTGCGGGAGTGGCGGCGGTGACCCTGCTGTGCGCCCTGTGGTGCCTCTGGGCCCTGTGCCGGTCCGCCGGCCATCGCGGAGAAGAGGAGGAGATCTATCTGAGCGCACAGGACCGCATCCCCCTGGACCTCTACCTGCTGCTGGTGGGGCTCCTGCTGACCCTCCTTCTGAGCGCGGGAGATTCCATTACCTACGCCCTCAACCGGACGGCGCCCCGCCTGACCCCCTTTGTGGGGCTGGGCCTCTTCACCCTGGCCGGCAGTGTGCTGCTTTTGTCCCTGACGAAGACCCTGGCGGTGCGGTGGAAGGCGGGGCATATGTTCCGCAACACGGTCCTCTGGCGGCTGTGCAGCCGCTTCCGCCGGTGGACGGGGGAGGTGGCCGCCCGCTGGAGCGTTACCGGAAAGCCGGTGAAGACCTTCCTTTTGTACCTGCTGGGCACGGCCATCACCACGACAACGGTGGTCCTTGTCCCTGTTTACCAGGGCTATGTCCTCTGGCGGCTGTGCCGGTGGGTGCGTCAGTGGCAGGCCATTCGGGCAGGGACCGAGCGCATTGTGGGGGGAGAACCGGACTTTAAGATCGACACCGACAAGATGTATCGGGACCTCCGGGAGCACGCCGAGCAGCTCAACGATCTGGGGGCCGCCATCGGCAGCGCCGTGGAGGAGCGGCTCAGGAGCGAGCGGTTCAAGGCTGAGCTCATCACCAATGTCTCCCACGACCTCAAGACCCCCCTCACCTCCATCATCAACTATGTGGACCTGCTGAAAAAGGAGGAGATCCAGAATCCCAGGGCCAGGGAGTACATCGCGGTGTTGGACCGGAAGAGCCAGCGGCTCAAGAAGCTCACCGAGGACCTGGTGGAGGCCTCCAAGGCCTCCACGGGGAGCCTGACGGTGGTTCGGGAAAGGCTGGGCTTCACCCAGCTGCTGGACCAGGCCCTGGGGGAGTACCAGGAGAAGTTTGAAAAGAGCGGCCTCACCCCCATGCTCACCACGCCCAACCACGAGCTCTACGTGGAGGCAGACGGCCGGCACCTGTGGCGGGTCCTGGACAATTTGTTGGGCAACTGCGTGAAGTACGCCATGCCGGGGACCCGGGTCTATCTGGATGTAAAAAGCTGGGACGGCGCTGTGTGCCTGGCGGTGAAAAACGTCTCCAGGGAGCCCCTGAACATCCCGGCGGAGCAGCTCATGGAGCGGTTCGTTCGGGGGGACGTGTCCCGGACCACCGAGGGCTCCGGCCTGGGCCTCTCCATCGCCCGGAGCCTCACCGAGCTCCAGGGAGGGGCCTTCCGCCTGGACATCGACGGCGATCTTTTCAAGGCGGTGGTCACCTTCCCGGAGTACCAGGAGGCGGCGGCTCTGGTGGAACCGCCGTCAGAGCAGCGCTGAGCAAAGCCCGTTCGGACGCCGAGCGGGCTTTTTCCACCTGGTGTGGAAAAGAAGATTGCCTCCGGGCGGATTTTGGGTTAGAATGGGGGCAGCAGGTAAAACTGTACCCAAAGGAGGTCATTCCGATGTATGACATCGTCATCGTGGGGGCGGGGCCCGCCGGGCTCACCGCCGCCCTGTACGCCCGCCGGGCGGGCCACAGCGTGCTGGTGCTGGAGGGGGGCGTCCCCGGAGGCCAGGCCGTCACCACACCCCATGTGGAAAACTGGCCGGGCACCCTGTCCATCTCCGGCCCCGATTTTGCCATGGGTCTCTACCAGCAGTGCGCCGACCTGGGGGCTCAGTTCCAGTTCTCTTCTGTCACCGGCTTTGAGGACCGGGGGGATGTGAAGGCGGTCCGGGCCGGGGATGAGGTCTATGAGGGCCGCACCCTCATCCTGGCCAATGGCGTCCGCCGACGGAAGCTGGAGGTCCCCGGAGAGGACCGGCTGGGCGGCAAGGGGGTGAGCTACTGCGCCACCTGTGACGGCAGCTTCTTCAAGGGCAGGGAGGTGGCCGTGGTGGGCGGCGGCAACACCGCTGTGGAGGACGCCATCTATCTGGCCTCCATCTGCCCCACGGTGTGGCTCATCCACCGCCGGGACAGGCTCACCGCCCAGAAGTACCTGGTGGACAACCTGAAGACCAAGGACAACGTGAAGCTCCTCACCGACCACAAGGTGCTGGAGATCCAGGGGGACAAGCAGGTGGAGGCCATCCGGCTCATGGGGCCGGAGCACCAGCGCATCCTTCACATCTCCGCCGTCTTCGCCGCGGTGGGACTCATCCCCGACAACCAGAGGTTCTCGCCCCCCCTGGCCCTCAACGAGTACGGCTATATCCAGGCCGGGGAGGACTGCGCCACCAATGTGCCCGGCGTCTTCGTGGCGGGGGACAGCCGCTCCAAGGAGCTGCGGCAGCTGGTCACCGCCGCCTCTGACGGAGCCATGGCCGCCAGCAAGGCGGGGCAGTATTTGGGTGCCCTGTAAGACAACATGAGAAGAGCCCGCGTCTTGCCCTCTTTCGGGGGAGACGCGGGCTCCTTTTATGCCTTCGGGCCGGGTGGCCGTGCCGGCGGGGTTCCGGCCCGGCCGGGAACTTTCATCTGGAGATTGCCTTTTTCTGAAAAAAAGGATATACTGGACAAGATAAAGCTTTGCGCAAGGAGGCCCGCTATGGACAAGATCAAAATGACCACCCCCCTGGTGGAGATGGACGGGGATGAGATGACCCGCATCCTCTGGAAGGACATCAAGGAGATCCTGCTGGAGCCCTATATCGACCTGAAAACCGAGTACTACGATCTGGGGCTCCCCCACCGAGAGGGGACCCGGGACCAGGTGACGGTGGACTCGGCTGAGGCCACCAAGAAATACGGCGTAGCGGTGAAGTGCGCCACCATCACGCCAAACGCACAGCGGGTGGAGGAGTACAAGCTCTCCCAGATGTGGAAGTCCCCCAACGGCACCATCCGGGCCATTCTGGACGGCACTGTCTTCCGGGCGCCCATTATGGTCAAGGGGATCTCCCCGGTGGTAAAGAACTGGAAAAAGCCCATCACCATTGCCCGTCACGCCTTCGGCGACGTCTACAAGAATACGGAGTATAAGGTCCCCGGCCCCGGAAAGGCTGAGCTGGTCTTCACCCCGGCGGAGGGGGAGAGCGTTCGCCAGACCATCTATGACTTCACCGGCCCGGGCGTCCTTCAGGGCCAGTTCAACACGGTGTCCTCCATCTCCTCCTTTGCCCGCTCCTGCTTCCAGTATGCCTTGGACAGCAGGCAGGACCTGTGGTTTGCCACCAAGGACACCATCTCCAAGCAGTACGACCACACCTTCAAGGACATTTTTCAGGAGATTTTCGACGCTGAGTACGCCAAGGCCTTCCAGAAGGCGGGCATCGAGTACTTCTACACCCTCATCGACGACGCGGTGGCCCGGGTCATCCGCAGCGAGGGCGGCTTCATCTGGGCCTGTAAGAACTACGACGGCGACGTGATGAGCGATATGGTGTCCACCGCCTTCGGCTCCCTGGCCATGATGACCTCGGTGCTGGTCTCCCCCGACGGGAAGTACGAGTACGAGGCCGCCCATGGCACCGTCACCCGCCACTACTATCAGTATCTGGAGGGGAAGGAAACCTCCACCAACCCCATCGCCACCCTGTTCGCCTGGACCGGCGCCCTGCGGAAGCGGGGAGAGCTGGACGGCATTGGGGCCCTCATGACCTTCGCCGACCATCTGGAGGCGGCCTCCATCGCCGTCATCGAGGGGGGCACCATGACCAAGGACCTGGCCGGTCTGTGGGAGGGGGAGACCCCCGCCACCGTGGTCAACAGCCGCCGGTTCCTGGAGGCCATCCGGGATGAGCTGAGCAAGCGCCTGTAAGATTTTCGGGAGACCATGAAGCAAAAGCCGTCCCCTCCGGTACGCACCGGAGGGGACGGCTTTTGTGTTTTGATGTTCCCCGGGCCGGTCAATGCCCAAAGGAGCGGATCAGAAGTACTTTTTCACGCCGTCACTGGCCAGGGAGGAGTCGGCGCTGATGGTGACGGTAAACTTGATGTTGTTGTCCTCGCCGAAATCGTTGAGCCAGTCCAGGAAGTCCTCCACGGCCAGGTCGGTGGCCTCGCTGGGGACGATCTTGGTGAGGCTGTCAATGAAGATGTGGGTGATGTCGTAGTTCCCGGCGTACAGGCCGCTGATAAAGCCCTTCAGGAACTCGTAGCCCTTCATATCGTAGTGACTGGCTTCCACCAGACGGATCTTATAATTGATGTCATAGGTCAGCTTGGGCCCACGCTCGATACATACCACGTTGCCGTGCTCGTTCTGGATTGCGGTATTGATGAGTTCGATCATCTGCTTGGTCTTTCCGGTGCCCTTGACCCCCATGATCACTCTAACCATATCGATCACTCCTTACATTGTCCGCCGGAGCCGTCCTCCGGCCTATGTCCCTATGTTACCATTTTCACGCCGGAATTTCAACTCATTTACACAAGTTCACGAAAAATTCACGGCGGTATCCCTTCCCATTTAGGCGCTTTTCTACCAATCCGTTTGGGAGGGAAGGCGCCCTTACAGTCTGGCCTCCAGCTCGGCCTTTCTGTCCTCGTATCCCGGCTTGCCCAGGAGGGCGAACATGTTCTTTTTATAGGCCTCCACACCGGGCTGGTCGAAGGGGTTGACCCCCAGCAGATAGCCGCTCAGGCCGCAGGCATACTCAAAGAAGTAGATGAGCTGTCCCACGGTGCGCTCGTCCCTGGCGTCGGCCTCCACCACCAGGTTGGGCACGCCGCCGTCCACATGGGCCAGCAGGGTGCCGCGCATGGCCTGCTCGGCCACGAACTGAAGGCTCTTGCCGGTGAGGAAGTTGAGTCCGTCCACGTTGTCGGGGTCGTTGGGGATGGTAATGGTGCGGCGGGACCTGGAGAATTTCACCACAGTCTCCAGAAGGATGCGCTGGCCCTCCTGGATGTACTGACCCATAGAGTGGAGATCGGCGGTGAACTCCACGCTGGCGGGGAGGAGGCCCTTGCCCTCCTTGCCCTCGCTCTCGCCGTAGAGCTGCTTCCACCACTCGGCGAAGAAGCGGAAGGCGGGCTCGTATCCCACCAGCAGCTCCACCGACTTGCCGGCGTCATAGAGGGCATTCCGGGCGGCGGCATACTGCCAGGCGATGTTGTCGGCGCCGGGCTTGGCCAGGATGTCCATGGCCTCGGCGGCGCCGGCCATGAGGGCCTCAATGTCCACGCCGGCCACGGCGATGGGCAGCAGGCCCACGGCGGTGAGGACGGAGTACCGGCCGCCCACGGCGTCGGGCACCACAAATTCCTCGTAGCCCTCGGCGTCGGCCAGACCCTTCAGAGCGCCCTTGTGGGCGTCGGTGGTGGCGTAGATCCGCTTGCGGGCGGCCTCCTTGCCGTACTTCTCCTCCAGCAGGCCCTTGAAGACGCGGAAGGCCACGGCGGGCTCGGTGGTGGTGCCGGACTTGGAGATGATATTGATGGACCAGTCCTTGTCGGCCAGGTAGTCGATGAGATCACCCATGGCGTCGGTGGACAGGCCGTTGCCGGCAAAGAAGATCTCGGGCTTGTTGGGGGAAAGCTTGTGGTCGGCGGAGCCCAGCAGCTCAATGACGGCCCGGGCGCCCAGGTAGGACCCGCCAATGCCGATGACCACCAGCACCTGGGAGTCGGAGCGGATCTTCTTGGCGGCGGCCTGGATGCGGGCAAACTCCTCCTTGTCATATTCCTCGGGCAGGCGGACCCAGCCGGTGAAGTCACCGCCGGGGCCGCTGTGCTCGGCCAGCATGACGCGGGCCTTTTCCAGAGCCTCCATGCGGCTGGAGAGGTAGTCCTGGGGCAGGAAGGAACTTGCGTTGGAAAGGTCAAGCTTTAGCATATCGAAAACCTCCTGGTTTTTGTTTTTTGCTTGTCAGGGCCATTATAACACAGCCCGTCCACGGATGCCAGAGAAAATACTGCCTCTGCGTGAATTGGGCGGACACAGGAAAAAGCAAGGACGATGGGGGGCCATCGTCCTTGCTTTTCTGGGCTTTCTTTCGATATGGATTCGCCGTTTTGTGGGATATTACACGTCCTCCCGGAGCTGGAAGCGGTCCACCAGGCTCTTCATGAGCTGGGCCTGGCTGGAGAGCTCCTCGCTGGCGGCGGCGCTCTCCTCAGCGGTGGCGGAGTTGGTCTGCACCACGCTGGAGATCTGCTCAATGCCCTCGGTGATCTGGGAAATGGCATCGGCCTCGGAGACGATGTTGGTCATCACGTTGCCGATCAGGTCCACGGCCTCGCCGGTGAGGGAGGCCGTCTCGTCCAGGGCGGCGCTGACCTCCTGGCTGAGCTGGCTGCCGTTCTCCACATTGGCGGCGGAGCGCTCAATGAGCTCCTTGGTCTGCTTGGCGGCCTGGTCGGACTTGGCGGCCAGGTTACGGACCTCGTCGGCCACCACGGCGAAGCCCTTGCCGGCGGTCCCGGCCCGGGCAGCCTCCACGGCGGCGTTGAGGGCCAGGATGTTGGTCTGGAAGGCGATGTTTTCGATGGCGGTGATGATCTGGCCGATTTCCTGGTTTCCCTCCAGGATGGTGGTCATGGCGTCCTGGAGCTCCTTCATCTTCTCGTTGCTCTTGGCCACCTGGGTGCCGGCCATATGGGCCTTATCGCTGGCCGACTCGGCCAGGGTACGGTTGGCCTGGGCGCTGGAGTTGATCTCCGTCGCGGTGGCGGAGAGCTCCTCCACGGCGCTGGCCTGCTCGGTGGCGCCCTGGGCCAGGGCCTGGGCGCCGGAGGAGACCTGATCGGCGCCGGTGGAGACCTGCTCGGCGGCGGAGTCGATCTGCCGTAGGGTGGAGCTCAGGCTCTTGATGATGTGTCGCATGGACTCCAGCACCACGGCGATGTCGCCCTCATAAATATCGTAATTTCTGGAGCGTACCTTGAAATTGCCGTTGGCCATCTCACCGAGTATGTAGCCAATATCGCCGAAGAGCTCGGTGAGGGTGTTGACGATCCGGGCGGTGGCGTCGGAGAGGACGCCGATCTCGTCCTTGCGGCGGAACTCAGGGGCGGGGGTGGTGAGGTCGCCGTGGGAGAGAAGCTCCAGACGCTGGACGCAGGTGCGGATGGGAGCGCTGAGCTGGGCGGCGACACGGACGGCCACGATCACGGAGATCACGATCACGATCACAAGAAGGATAAGGATGGCGATGATGCTGAGGTAGGTGGTCCCCATGAAGTCCTGAGTGTTGGAGGTGACCGCGATGCTCCAGCCGTCAGTGCCGTCCACCGGGGCGTAGCCCACGCACTTGGAGACGCCGTCAATCGTATACTCGCCCCAGCCGCTGTTGCCGGCACGCATATCGGCGTGGAGGGCGGCCAGAGCGGAGAGGGAGGAGTCGGTCTGGGCCTCGTTCTCGATGTTCTGGACGGCCACGGTGCTCAGATCGGTGTCGGCAATGGTGGTGCCGTCCTTGCTGATCATGTAGGCGCCGCTGTGCTCGCTGGTGTGGATGGTGGACATGATGTCATTGAGGAAGGTCTCATTAGGGACAAAGTAGACGACACCAACCACCTGACTGTTGGCGACGCCGTCCCTCCACACAGGGGCGGCCACCATGATGGAGAGCTCCCCGGTGATCTTGCTGATGGTGGGGGTGGAGAACCAGGACTCGCCCTGGACGGCCTTCTGGAAATACTCCCGGTCGGAGTAGTCGTTGCCGTCAAAAAGACTGATGCCGGAGGAGTTGAGGAGGTTGCCCCGGGCCATGTCGTAGGAAGCCACCCAGCTGTCCACGATGGCCTCCTTTTCGGCGGTGGTGATCGTGTTGTCGCTGAGCTGCGGCATCATGCCCAGTGCCTCTACCACATTTTTATAAGAAGTAAGCTCGTAGCTCACCCGGTCAGCGGCCAAGGAGGCGGTCGTTGTGAGCGTCTGCTCCAAAAGGCTGTTGGCGCTGATATAGTTGGTCACAATGCCGACGCCGCCGCACAACAGGGATGCCACCAGGACCAGGGCCAAAAAGCAGGCCGTGATCTGTTTTTGGATGCTCTTCATAGAACCAAGTCCTCCCAATCTACGATTTTATCACTATAATAAACTATCGACAGGACACGGGGAAAAATAACACAGCCCGACGGCGATCAAGGTTAAATTTCCTCATTCCGCGAGAGTCTGTGTGGGGGGCGGGGGGAAGGCTTCCCTCAGTGCTCCTCCGGATAGGTGGAATAGAAGACCTTGTCGGCCTCAAAGCGGTCTGTGGGCGCCTTCTCCTTGGCCGGGTGGCCCAGGGCGGCCACGCCCAGAGGGACGATATACCTGGGGGCGGCCAGGTCGCTCTGGACAGCCACGACACGCTTGGGGTCGGGATGAACGCCGATCCACAGGCCGCCCAGGCCCAGGCCGGCGGCCTCCACCAGGATGTTTTCCAGGGCGGCGGCACAGTCCTGGACCCACCAGGTGTTGAGCGGGTCCACCTGGGCGGCCACCCGCAGGTCGGCACACACGGTGATGGCGGCGGTGGCGGTCTTCAGGGCAAAGGCATTGGGGTGGACCTGGATGAGTGTGGGCAGGCTGCCCTGGCCCTTGGAGACAAAAAAGAGCCGGTTCTGACTGCCTTTGGCGCAGGCGGCGGCCATGCCGGCCCGGAGAAGCCGCTCGATCTGGGCGTCAGTAAGGGGTTCGCCGGTGAATTTTCGGATGCTGCGGCGGGCAAAGATAGCGTCCATAGTTCATACCTCCTGTTTTTTAAAAGGCCCCATCAGCGTGATGCTGACGGGGCCTGTCATCCATATGCTTCGCGGCCGCCCGGTCAGTTTTTCAGGCTCTGCATCGGCGCCGGAATGCGGCCGCCGCGCAGGATAAAGTCGGCGCTGCCGAAGGGGTGGACGGGCATGACGGGGGCGGAGCCAAGCAGTCCGCCGAATTCCACCGTGTCCCCCACGGTCTTGCCGGGGGCGGGAATGATGCGCACGGCGGTGGTCTTGGAGTTGACCATGCCGATGGCGGCCTCGTCGGCGATGATGGCGGAGAGGGTGTCGGCGGAGGTGTCTCCAGGGACGGCGATCATATCCAGTCCCACGGAGCACACACAGGTCATAGCCTCCAGCTTATCCAGGTGGAGGGCGCCGGAGGCGGCGGCCGCGATCATGCCCTCGTCCTCGGAGACGGGGATGAAGGCGCCGGAGAGGCCCCCTACATGGGAGGAGGCCATAACGCCGCCCTTCTTGACGGCGTCGTTGAGGAGGGCCAGGGCGGCGGTGGTGCCATGGGTGCCGCATACCTCCAGACCCATCTCCTCCAGGATGCGGGCCACCGAGTCGCCAATGGCGGGGGTGGGGGCCAGGGAGAGGTCTACGATGCCGAAGGGCACATCCAGCCGGCTGGAGGCCTCCTGGGCCACCAGCTGACCCATGCGGGTGATGCGGAAGGCGGTCTTCTTGATGGTCTCGGCCACCACGTCGAAGGGCTGACCCTTGACCTTCTCCAGGGCGTGGCAGACCACGCCGGGGCCGGAGACGCCCACGTTGATGACGCAGTCGCCCTCCCCTACGCCGTGGAAGGCGCCGGCCATGAAGGGATTGTCCTCCACGGCGTTGCAGAAGACCACCAGCTTGGCGCAGGCGAAGCCGCCCCGGTCGGCGGTGCGCTCGGCGGCCGCCTTGATGGTCCGGCCCATGAGGGCCACGGCGTCCATATTGATGCCGGCCTTGGTGGAGCCCACGTTCACCGAGGAGCACACCAGGTCGGTGGTGGCCAGGGCCTCGGGGATGGCCTCGATGAGCTTCCGGTCACCGGCGGTGAAGCCCTTCTGCACCAGGGCGGAAAAGCCGCCGATGAAGTTGACCCCGGTATTTTTGGCGGCATTGTCCAGAGCAACGGCAAAGGGGACATAATCGCCGGTCACCGAGACCCCCGCCACCAGAGAGATGGGGGTCACCGAGATGCGCTTGTTGACGATGGGGATACCGAACTCCCGCTCGATGGACTCTCCGGTAAAGACCAGCTTCTCCGCCCGGCGGCAGATCTTGTCGTAGATCTTGCGGCAGGCGGTTTCGGCGTCGGGATCGGCGCAGTCCAGCAGGGAGATGCCCATGGTGATGGTGCGGATGTCCAGGTGCTGCTGGTCGATCATGCTGATGGTATCCAGGATCTCTTTGCTGTTGAGCATGGCCGGGACCCCTCCTTAAATCTTGTGCATGGCGTCAAAGATGTCCTCCCGCTGGACCTTGATGGACAGGCCCCGCTTGGCGCCCTCGTTCTCCAGAAGGGTGCACAGCACGGTGAAGGGGAGCTTGCAGGCGGAGACATCCACCAGCATGGTCATGGTGAAAAACTCCCGCAGGATGGTCTGGCTGATGTCCAGCACATTGACGTTGTTGTCGGCCAGCAGGGTGCACACGGCGGCGATGATGCCCACCTGATCCTTGCCCAGGACGGTGACGATGGCTTTCATGAACGATCAGTTCCTTTCAAAAGTAGGGATGGCCCTCACTGGAGCTCATCCAGGGTCAGGCTGAAGCCAGGGAGAAAGTGTTCGAGAAAATAGGCCACCTCCGGAAGGGGGGAGTCCTCCAGTGCCCGGCGGGTCTGCTCCGCCGCCTGGCGGAATTCGGTGTTGCCCGTCTTGAGCTCCTCCACGCACTTGATGTAGGCCGAGAGCTTGTCGGCGGCCTTGACCAGGGTGTGGTACTCGCTCTCCGGGTCCTCCAGCAGAAGGGGCTCATAGGCGGGGCGGAGGGCCTCGGGCAGCATGGACAGCAGCCGCCGGGCCGAGACCGTCTCCACCTCCCGGTAGGCCTCCCGGATCTCCGGGTTATAATACTTGACCGGTGTGGGCAGGTCCCCGGTGAGGATCTCCGGGGCGTCGTGGTAGAGGGCCAGGGCGGCGGCGTGGCCCGGGTCCAGGTCTCCGCCGAAGATGTCCCGGCGGATCACCGCCAGGGCATGGGCGAGCACCGCTACCATATGGGAGTGCTCCTGGATGTTCTCCTGGAAGGTGTTGCGCATGAGGCCCCAGCGGCCGATATAGCGCATCCGGGAGATGAGGGCGAAGAAGTTGTGGGGTGCGGTCATTTGATCAGGAATTTCTGGATGGCGCGCATGAAGATGTCGGCCTGGGCCTGGGACCCCTGGACCTGCACGTGAATGGGCTCGGAGAGATCGATGGAGAAAAGCCCCATGATGGACTTCCCGTCCACCAGGTAGCGGCCGCAGATCACGTCCACGTCGCAGTCGAGACGGCTGGCGGCATCCACAAAAGCCTTGATGTCGCTGACGGAAGTAAGCTGGATAGGAAAGGTAGTCATTGTGGTTCCTCCCCGCGTATGTTATGATGATATAGGCCAATTATAATGAGATAGGCGGGAAAATACAATGAAGAACCAACTCATCCCCTGAAATTTGGCCATTTCAACCAGAAATCGTGGCAAAACGCCGCCATTTTATTGAGGTATCACCTATGAAGATTGCCATTTACACCCTGGGGTGCAAGGTCAACCAATATGAGACGCAGGCCATGGAGGCCGAGCTGCTCGCCCGGGGACATGAGCTGGTCCCCTTTGAGGAGCGGGCAGATGGGTACATCATCAATACCTGCACCGTTACGGCGGTCAGTGATAAGAAGTCCCGGCAGGTCATCCGCCGGGCCAGGAAGGAGAACCCGGAGGCCGTCATCGGCGTGTGCGGCTGCTATGCCCAGACCTCGCCGGAGGCGGTAAGGGCCCTGGAGGTGGACCTCATCTCGGGCACCGCCGGGCGCATGGCCTTTCTGGACGACCTGGAGGCCGCACTGGAGGACCGCCGGGCCGCCCGCCTGGCCGGGGAGGGCCCCCGGATGACGGTGGACGACGCCCTGCGCCGCCGGACCTTTGAGGTGCTGCCTGCCGGAGGCCTGGAGGGCCGCACCCGGGCCATGCTGAAGGTGGAGGACGGCTGCGTCAACTTCTGCTCCTACTGCGTCATCCCCTACGCCAGGGGTCCCATCCGCTCCCTCTCCATCCCGGAGGCGGAGGAGCAGTGCCGCCGGCTGGGGGAGGAGGGCTACCGGGAGGTGGTCCTCACCGGCATCGAGATCTCCTCCTGGGGGGCTGAGCGCCGGGACGGCACGGGGCTCATCGACCTCATCGAGGCGGTGTGCCGGGCCCTGCCGGCAGGCACCCGGGTGCGCCTGGGCTCCCTGGAGCCACGGACGATCACGGAGGAGTTCTGCCGCCGGGCCGCCGCCCTGCCCAATCTGTGCCCCCACTTCCACCTGTCCATGCAGTCGGGCTGTGACAGCGTTTTGAAGCGGATGAACCGGAAGTATGATACCGCCCGGTATTATGAGAGCGTCACATTGCTCCGGGAATACTTTGACCGCCCCGGCATCACCACCGATCTCATCGTGGGCTTTCCGGGGGAGAGGGAGGAGGAGTTCCGCTCCACCCTGGACTTTGTGGAGCGGTGCGCCTTTTCGGCCATGCACATCTTCCCCTACTCCCGGCGTGCCGGTACCCCGGCGGCGGCCATGGCGGAGCAGGTCCCCAACGCCGTGAAGGAGGACCGGGCCCACCGGGCCGGGGCCCTGGCCCGGCGGCTGGAGGAGGCCTACCTGGACAGCTGGGTGGGAGAGGTCCTGCCCGTCCTCTTTGAGGAGGAGCGGGAGGGGCTCTGGCGGGGCCACGCCCCCAACTATGTGGAGGTGCTGGTCCCCGGCGCGGACCTGCACAATGTGGAGCGGCCGGTGAGGCTCCTCCGGCGGCAGGGGAGCTGTCTCGTGGGGGCCCTCTGAGGGGGGCTCACCCCCGACGGGACAGGAGGGCTGCCTTCCAGCGGTCCAGCCGCTCCCGGGGGAGAAGATAGTTGATGACCATGGAGACCGCCACCCCCACGCCGGTGTCCACCATGCGGTTGAGGGCATAGCTCACGTAGGTGTCCACCGGGGTGTTGAAGAGGATGATGCACAGCACCACGCTCCCCGGCTGCACCGCCGTGGGCCAGTGGAACATCTGGGCCAGACAGATGAGGACCACCACCCCCACGAAGGTGAGGGGGATGAGGAGGACCCGCTGGTCGCCGGGCGGGTCCAGAAGCAGGTAGAACCAGAAAAGGCCCATGCCCAGAAAGCCGCCGATGGCGGTGCCGATGAGGCGGTTGCCCCCCTGCTGCCAGGAGTGGCCCATGTCGTTGCCCATGCCGTACACCGCGCCGATACAGGCGAAGGTGGGGTTGCGGTCGATGAGGTAGTAGACAGCGGCGCACAGGGCCGCGGAGAAGGCGGATTTCAGGTTCCGAAGCCCGATGCCAGGCAGGTGCGGGTGTGGATGCCCATCCATGATGGTTCGCCCCCAAAACATTTTAGTGGCGACATTATACCACATCGGGAGAAAAAATCCAGCACATCAAGAAAAATTAGGAGGAAACCTGTTGAGCTACGCCGATCAGATTTTCATTGACAACTGCAAGGAGATCCTCGCCCACGGCACATGGGATACCGGCCTGCCGGTGCGTCCCCGCTGGGACGACGGCACACCGGCCCACACCGTCAAGCGCTTCGGTCTGGTCAACCGCTACGACCTGCGGTGTGAGTTCCCCGTCCAGACCATCCGGAAGATGGCCTTCAAAAACGCCCTGGACGAGCTGTTGTGGATCTGGCAGAAAAAGTCCAGCAATGTCCACGACCTCAAAAGCCACATCTGGGACGCCTGGGCCGACGAGAGCGGCTCCATCGGCAAGGCCTACGGCTACCAGCTGGGGATCAAGCACCAGTACAGGGAGGGGTGGTTCGACCAGGTGGACCGGGTGCTCTACGACCTCAAGCGCGACCCGGCCTCCCGGCGCATCCTCACCAGCCTCTACAACCACCACGACCTCCACGAGATGCACCTCTACCCCTGCGCCTGGTCGGTGACCTTCAACGTCACGGGGAAGACCCTCAACGCCATCCTCAACCAGCGCAGCCAGGACATGCTCACCGCCAACGGCTGGAACGTGATGCAGTACGCCGCCCTGGTCCATATGCTCGCCCAGGTGTCCGGCCTGGAGGCGGGGGAGCTGGTCCACGTCATCGCCGACGCCCACATCTACGACCGCCATGTGCCCCTGGTGGAGGAGATCATCGCCCGGAGGCCCTACGACGCCCCGGAGCTGTGGGTGGACCGGTCGGTCACCGACTTCTACGCCTTTACCACCGAGAGCTTCCGCCTGGAGGGCTATGAGGCCTGGCCCCTGGCGGCCAAGATCCCGGTGGCCGTGTGAGGAGGGCGCCCATGGACATACTCATCTCGGCCTGCCTGCTGGGCTGTTCCTGCGCCGTGCTCAAGGCCCGCAGCCCCTCCTGCGGCAGCGGCGCTGTCTACGACGGCAGCTTCACCGGCGCCCTGACGCCCGGGGACGGGGTGGCCGCCGCCGCCCTGAAGGCCAGGGGGGTGGCCGTCTTCACCGAGGAGGAGGGGGAGGCCCTGTCGGCCTTCCTCCAAAGGGGACAACTGAAGGCCATCGTGGCCGCCGACCGGCGCTGGGGCATCGGAAAGGACGGGGACCAGCTCTGCTATATCCCCGCCGACCTCAAGCGCTTCAAGGCCCTCACCACTGGCCACGCCGTCATCCTGGGCCGGAGGACCCTGGCCACCTTCCCCGGGGGGCGGCCCCTGCCGGGGCGGCGGAACCTGATCCTCTCCCGGGACCCGGACTTCTCCCCCCAGGGGGTGGAGGTCTTCCGGAGCCTGGAGGCCCTGCGCGCCGCCGCCCCGGAGGACGCCTTCGTCATCGGCGGAGGGGCGGTTTACGCCCAGCTCCTCCCCTGGTGCGACACCGCCTATGTGACCCGGCTGGAGAGGACCTTCCCCGCCGACACCTATTTTCCCGACCTGGACGCCGACCCTGCGTGGCGGCTTACAGAGACGGAGGGGCCCTATGAGCACCAGGGCCTGGTCTTCCGCTACGACACCTACCGGCGAATATGAGCGCGGCCCCGTGAGCATGCTCCATACATGCTCACGGGGCTTTTTTGATGGGCATGCCGGTCAGGGCCGGACGCCCATGGCCTCCAAAAGCTCTTCCAGCAGCCGGTTCTGCCGCCGGAGGAGGGAGAGCGCCTCCCGGCAGGCCGGGCAGCTTCCGGCGCTCTGGCCGGGGCGGCAGACCCGGGTGGGCGTGTCGGCCAAAGCCGCCCGCCGGGCGGCGGCCTGGGCGCCGGCCGCCTCCGCCGGCTGGCGGCGCTGCCCTTTACAGTGGGTGCTGTGTCCCATCCTGGAGATCCCCCCTTTCCCTCCCATCCTATGTTTGGGATTGACATTGGTCCACCCGGGAGGTAAAATTTGAAAGTGTCTGAAATGAGACAGAAAGCGGGGAGAGACCATGGGAGAGGCGTGGAGCGGAGGGGAGCTGGCCGCCCTGGCCCGGACGGAGCTCTTCCGGGAGGTGCCGGAGGAGCGGCTCCGCCGGGCGGCGGAGGACCCCAGCTGCCTCCGGGAGAACTTTCCCAGGGGAGCGGTCATTTACAGCCCCACCCGGTTTCGCCGGTGTCTGGGGGTCTTTCTCTCCGGACGGGCCAGGGTCACCAAGGGGGCCCTGGTCATGAGCACCCTGGAGCGGGGGGCCTTCTTCGGGGCGGCGGCCCTCTTTCACCGCCGGGACCGCTACGAGACCACCATCACCGCCCTCACCCCCTGCACCGTGGCCTTTTTCCCGGAAGCCCTGGTGGCCGGACTGCTGGACGACTGTCCCCCCTTCCGCCAAAGCTACATCGCCTACCTCTCCGGGCGCATCCACTTCCTGAGCCGGAAGGTGGAGGGGCTCACCACCCCCAAGGTGACGGGGAAGCTCTCCCGCTGGCTGCTGGAATCGGGGCGGGAGTCGGTCTCCTGCCCCGCCACCGAGCTCTCCCGGCGGCTGGATGTGAGCCGGGCCTCCCTCTACCGGGCCTTTGAGGAGCTGGAGCGGGCGGGGGCCATCCGGCGGACCGGAAAGACCATCGTCATCCTGGACCGGAGGGTCCTGGAGATACAGAATGGAGGAACCAGAACATGAAGAGAAAACTGCTTGCCCTCACCCTGGCGCTGCTGACGCTCACCGGCGCCCTGGCAGGCTGCGGCCAGAAGACGGCCGAGACCAGCCCCGTGCCGGAGACCGCCGCCCCCGAGACCAGCGCCCCGGTGGAGACCACCGCCCAGCCCACCCAGGAGGCGGCGGGCACCGTCCGCTTCGCCGTGCTCAACGGACCCACCGGCGTGGGCGCCGCCAAGCTCATGGCCGACAGCGAAGCCGGCGCCACCAGCAACACCTATGAGGTGGAGGTCTTCACCGCCAACGACCAGGTGGCCGCCGGCCTCACCAACGGCGAGATCGACATCGCCGCCGTGGCCTCCAATGTGGCCGCCAACCTCTACAACAAGACCGACGGGGGCATCCAGATGCTGGCCGTCAGCGGCCTGGGCGTTCTCTATATCCTGGAAAACGGAGAGAGCGTCCACACCATGGCCGACCTGGCCGGGCGCACCCTCTACGCCACCGGCCAGGGGGCCAATCCGGAGTACGTCCTCAACTATCTCCTCACCGAAAACGGGGTGGACCCCGCCGACGTGGACATCCAGTGGGTGACCGCCGATGAGATCACCACCCTCATGGTCAGCGGCGAGGCCGAATTGTGCATGCTCCCCGTCCCCGCCGCCACCGCCGTGCAGCTCAAAAACGCCGATGTCCGGGAGGCCCTGGATCTGTCGGCCGAGTGGGACAACCTGCAAAACGGCAGCCACCTCACCATGACCACCATCGTGGCCCGGACCGACTTCATCCAGGAGAATCCCCAGGCGGTGGAAAACTTCCTGGCCGACTACCAGGCCTCCGTGGACTATGTCAACGGCGATCCCGCCGCCGCCGCCGAGCTGGTGGCCGGGTACGGCATCACCGCCAACGCCCAGATCGCCGAGGCCGCCATCCCCAAGTGCGCCCTGGTCTTCATCACCGGCCCCTCCAGCATGCGCAGCGCCATCCAGGGCTACTATGAGGTCCTCTATCAGGCCAACCCCGACTCCATCGGCGGGGGCATCCCCGACGACGCCTTCTATTACCAGGGGTGAGCGGAAAAGGGTCCGCCGCTCCCGCCAAAGGCTGGCGGGAGCGGCTTTTGCCCCTTCTGTTCTGGCTGCTGGTATGGGAGTGCGCCGCCCTGTGGGCCGGCCGGCGCTCCCTCCTGGAGGCCTGGACGGCCTGGCGGCAGGCCGGGGACGCCGCCGGCCTTCTGCGTTGCCTGTGGGAGGGGCAGACCTTTGTCCTCCCCGCCCCGCCCCGGGTGGCCCAGGAGCTGCTGGCCCTGGCGGGGACGGCGGATTTCTGGCGGACGGCGGCCATCTCTCTGTGCCGGGTCTTCGCCGGTGCCGCCATCGGGGTGGCGGCGGGGGCCGCCCTGGCCGCCGGCACCGCCGCCGCCCGGTGGGTCCGGCTCCTCTTCGCCCCGGCGGTGAAGGTGGTCCGGGCCGCCCCGGTGGCCTCTTTTATTATCCTGGTGCTCCTGTGGGCCGAACGGAACTGGGTGCCCGTCATCATCGCCGCCCTGATGGTCCTCCCCGTGGTGTGGGGCAATGTGGCGCAGGGGGTGGACGCCACCGACGGGGGGCTGCTGGAGCTCTCCCGGGCCTACGGCTTTTCCCGCTGGCGGCGGGTGCGGCTGGTGTATGTGCCCTCGGTGCTGCCCTACTTCGCCGCCGCCTGCCGCACCAGCCTGGGCCTGGCCTGGAAGGCGGGGGTGGCCGCTGAGGTGCTCTGTCTGCCCCGGCTGGCCATCGGTACCCAGGTGAGCAACGCCAAGACCTATCTGGACACGCCGGGCCTTTTCGCCTGGACCCTCACCGTGCTCCTGCTCAGCTTTGCCCTGGAGCGGGTGCTGGGGGGACTGCTGGGCCGGCTGGAACGGGGGAGAGGGGGGAGCGACTGTGCTGGAGATCCGTGAGCTGACAATGTCCTACGGGGATAAGGCGGTGCTGGACCGGTTCTCCCTGTCAGTGCCGGGGGAGGGGGTCACCGCCCTCTCCGGCCCCTCCGGCTGCGGAAAGACCACCCTCCTCCGGGTGCTGGCCGGGCTGGAGATCCCCGCCTCCGGCGCCGTCGCCGGACTGGCGCCGGAGAAGGCCGTCCTCCTCTTCCAGGAAAACCGGCTCTTCCCCTGGCGGACGGCGGAGCAGCACATCACCGACGTGCTGCCCAGACCCGACCGGGAGACGGCGGAGCGGTGGCTCTCGGCGGCGGGGCTGGCCGGAGAGGGGGGGAGCTACCCCGCCGCCCTCTCCGGCGGCATGGCCCGGCGGCTCTCCCTGGTCCGGGCCCTGGCCCTGGCGGAGGTCCGACGTGGGTGGCTGCTGCTGGACGAGCCCTTCGCCGGGGTGGACCCGGCCCGGGCGGAGTCCCTCATGGAGGCGGTGTACGCCCTGGACCTCCCCGTGCTGCTGTGCGCCCACGAACACCACACCGTGGCCCTGGCCACCCGGCGGGTGGAGCTGGAGGGGCCGCCCCTGGGGGTGGTGGGCTCGTAAGGCCCCCTTTCGGGGAAAAGCCCCCCGGGTTTTCGAGAATTCCCGGTAAAAATCTTGCAATCAGGCTATCCATATGGTATACTACCTATACTAGCAGTGTACGTATCCGTTAAGAGTGGGGTCCGCCCCGCTCTTTCTTATTGAAAAAATGGGATATGTAAGTATCTGGAAAGACGCGTCAGGGGGGACGGAAGATGGCAAAGGTGACCGAACTCACAGCGGGTCTGGCGGCCCCCATCGTGGAGGCCGCCGGGTGCACGCTCTGGGATGTGGAATATGTGAAGGAGGCGGGGGAGTGGTTCCTCCGGGTCTACATCGACAAGGAGGGCGGGGTGTCCATCAACGACTGCGAGGCGGTGAGCCGCCCCCTCAGCGACGCCCTGGACGAGGCCGACCCCATCGAGGGGAGCTACACCCTGGAGGTCTCCTCCGCCGGGGCGGACCGGGTGCTCAAAAAGCCGGAGCACTTCGCGGCCTTCCTGGGCAGCGAGGTGGACGTGAAGCTCTACCGGGCCCGGGCCGGGCGCAAGGAGCTCACCGGCGTGCTGGCGGGCTACGCCGACGGGAACGTGACGGTGGAGCTCCCCGGCGGGGCGGAGACGCTGGAGAAAAAGGACGTGGCTCAGGTGCGGCTGCACGTGAGCTTTTAAGGGAGTAAAGGGAGAGTATCGACAATGCCGAGAAAGAACGCGAAAAAGACCAACAGCAGCGAAAACGACGGCCAGGAGTTTTTCGCCGCCATCGCCCAGATCGAGAAGGAGAAGGGCATTCCCGCCGGCTACATGATGGAGAAGATCACCCAGGCCCTGGCCTCCGCCTACAAGCGGGACCACGAGGGGGCCGGGGACAACATCGAGGTCAAGGCCAACCCGGAGACCGGCGAGGTGCGCATGTTCATCCTCAAGGACATCGTGGAGACGGTGGACAATCCGGCCACCGAGATGTCCCTGGAGGAGGCCCGCCGGGCCATCCCCCACGCCGAGCTGGGGGACGTGGTCCGCATCGAGGTCAAGCCCAAGAACTTCGGCCGCATCGCCGCCCAGACCGCCCGCCAGGTCATCATCCAGGGCATCCGGGAGGCCGAGCGTGGCATGATCTACGACGAGTTCAGCTCCAAGGAGCACGAGATCCTCACCGGTATCGTCACCCGCATCGACCCCAGGAGCGGGGCGGCCAACCTGCGCATCAGCTCCAGCAGCGAGTACACCGAGGCCTTCCTGGCCCCCGGCGAGCAGGTGCGGGGGAAGGAGATCCATGAGGGCGACCGCCTGAAGGTCTATGTGGTGGAGGTCCGCCGTTCCACCCGGGGGCCCCAGGTCCTCATCTCCCGGACCCATCCCGGCCTGGTCAAGCGGCTTTTTGAGCTGGAGATCCCTGAGATCTACGACGGCACCGTTGAGGTCAAGTCCATCGCCCGGGAGGCGGGCAGCCGCACCAAGATCGCCGTCTGGTCCGCCGACGAGAACGTGGACCCCATCGGCGCCTGTGTGGGCCCCGGCGGCCAGCGGGTGAACAACATCGTGGAGGAGCTCCACGGGGAAAAGGTGGACATCATCAAATACAGCGAGGACCCCACCGCCTATGTGGCGGCGGCCCTCTCTCCCGCCGACGTGGTCAGCGTGGACCTGCTGCCCGACGGCAAGAGCTGCCGGGTGCTGGTGCCCGACGACCAGCTCTCCCTGGCCATCGGCAAGGAGGGCCAGAACGCCCGGCTGGCGGCCAAGCTGACGGGGTACAAGATCGACATCAAGCCGGAATCCGACCCGGGGGAGCTGCCCCCTGCGGAGGAGGCCGAGGTGGAGATCGAGGAAGAGCCGGAGGAGAGCGTGGACGTGGAGGGCTAAAGGGCCCTCCTGTCCGCGGCGTCTGCCGCGTCAAGCCTTTGCCGGAGGCAAAGCTTGGGTTTGGGCGGATTTACTCCGCCCAAATCAAGTGAAAACCGGGGCCCCCGCAAAAGGCAGGGCCTTTTGTGGGGCGGGCCAGAAGGCCCGGCTGGCGGCCAAGCTGACGGGGTACAAGATCGACATCAAGCCGGAATCCGACCCGGGGGAGCTGCCCCCTGCGGAGGAGGCCGAGGTGGAGATCGAGGA
>DXCX01000071.1 GCA_019115785.1 Candidatus Intestinimonas merdavium
AAATAAGTAAATTCAGTAAATTTGTATTTTACTTATTTAACTGAATTTACTGAATAGGGGTTGACCTCTATAATCTCTTTCGGACGGCCCCGGCCCTGGGTCTTTCGTGTGCGTCTGATATACTCCATATCTTCCAGCTTAGCAATGGCTGGCTCCATATCTTCCGCCCTTTTAAAGTGGCCTTTGGTAAGCTGTATAAGATCGTTTTTACTGATCTCCTGCCCACCGTGGGCCTGGATGCGCCGCCACAGATACTTAGCGTCAGCCTGTGACTGGTCGCCCCCCATCATGCCGTAAGCCGCCTCTGCATGGGCGGAAAGGCACCCGGCAATCGCTGTGGCCCGTGCCATCACATCATCCCCAATGGGGACCTGGGTTGGTGTGGGACACTCCGCAATGTGGATGAGCGCCGCAATCCTGATTAGTGCCCCCGTGAGCTTACCGCCCCAATCGGCCATATACTCCCAGTCTCCGCCTAATTTGGCCTCTATTGCTCCCTGCACGTCCTGTCTCACGGCATCTGCATCCGGGGACAGGGTAATAACTCCCTCGTCCCGGCTGCCTAACAGTCGCCATATCGCGGCCCGATAGTTAGCCTTAACGTTGTCCGGTATTGGTGGCGGGGTGATCTCTCTGTGCCCCACCTTGCTCCTGCACATGGAATAGAGGTAGCGCCCACACAGGCCCCGCCCTCGGAAGGTACCGTTACTCATAAGCCCCCGTATTACATCCGGCTGTACCGTCAGCAACATGGACAGACGGGGGTTAGGGATGCTGTTAGGGGGTCGGCCTATACGGTCAACGGTCAGTGGGTCGCCAGCGTGGGCTTTGAGGTACACGTCAAGGTTGGCCGAGCGGTCATACCGGCCCGCCATCATGTCAAATACACCCCCCTCTGCACTGGAAATGGTGATACACCCGCCTTGCTGGGCCATCAGGTCTGCCAGCTTTTCCTGGGTGGCGTCGTCCGCAATGAGCCGATAGGGATACTTGATCTCGCTCTGGGCTTGCTCTGCCTCTACAGATGAATTAAGCACGTCCTCCAGTGTTGTACCACCCTTTCCGCTTGCAAAGCGGCTCTCCGCTGCCTGGTGGGCCTTATCCAGGGCGCTTGCACGAGCCTTACTAGCGGCCACGTCTGCGGCCTCTGCCGTCCGTCTCTCTGCCTCGTACTCAATGGCCGGTCTGATTAATGCACCAATGACGGCGCTCTTGCGCTCCGCTGGCGGGGCCACGGCCACAGTATAAAGGCATAACGGCTCCGACCAGTCCCCCGTAATCTGCACCTTGTACCGGCCTTGTGCGGTCATTGCCAGCACACCCAGCGACAATACCCCGGCCATCTCAAGGGGGGTCTGCGTGGCGGTGGATAGAGCCGTTACATAGTCTTTAATCGGTCCTGGGAGTGCCCATGCCGGGAACTCTGGCGGCTCTGGCACTGCATCAAAGGGGACCGGCTTGCCCCAGTCCTCTTGCGCTAGTTCCTGCGCTACTTCATCCGAGTAGTCGTTAAAATCGACGATATTAATAGTTCCACCTGCTTTCTCTCTTTGAAAAGTTGCATTTGCTCACTTGCCGCACCGTGAGATAGTAGGTCCGCCCAATACTCCATCTGCTCCCGCCGCCTGATTGCCTCCGCCGTCTGGTCTGTCAGGTTGCCCCAGTCGGCGGTATTTGCCACCCGGATACAGGCGGTAAGTTGATTGATCGTATCGCCCCTCCACCGCTCAAAGCGTTGATGTAACTCCCTTATCCGTTGCCGCTCCTGGGCCTCCGCCCTCTGCTGGGGGGTGATCTCCCCGGACAGCCCCAGCCCGAAATCCTGGTTGATGCGCTGCAATGCCTCCCAGTAGGTGCCGCCAAACAGGCCCCGCACCAGGTCCACGCTGTCACCGGATGCGCCACACGACCAGCACCGATACCGCCCGCCCTTAAAGCTCATGCTGGGCTTGTGGTCTGCATGGAATGGACATAGCGCCCATCCACGGCGGTCAAGGGTCAGCCCGTAGTGCCTAGCGGCATCCTGGGCGCTCACCTGCTCGCGGGCCACCAGGAAGGGGTCAGGGGTCAATCTTCCGCACCCCCTCATGTTGATGACCGGCGTCATGGCCAGCAAAGAGGTAGGACAGCGCCGTGTCTGCATCAAATACTCTTCGCCTACCAATGTTAAAAGTCGGTATCTCCCCGGATGATACCGCCTCTCGCAGTCTTGGAAGACCAACCGGGCAATTAGGGTCAGCCTCCTTTAACTCTCTCCAAAATTGCTTAGCTGTGCGTAATTTCACGTTTTTTAGCTCCTTTCGCAGAAAAAAGTTTTAAAATATGCAAAAAGGAGCCGCAACCGCTCGATATTCCCGAACAGTTACGGCTCCGATTAGCCCTTCTCATCCCACCGATTTGGGAGAGGTGCACTATTAACTTATGTTGATTTTAACATACTTACCTTAAACTGTCAATACCTACCCTGCCCCCTTTTTTTGTCCTTTATTTGTCCTTTGTCTACGTTAATATTACAATCCACTACACTAACCTATATAACCTTCAAACCATTGCGCCTCTAAGTATATATAATCCACGTTAATCCCCATAAATACTTAAACTTCGCTTTCGACTCCCGCCAGCCGCACCACGTCGCCGCGGACGACATATCGTTCGCGGCGACTTTTTTGCAAAAGTCACCTCTCACTCATTCTGTCGCGGCTCCTCCCAAAACCGGACCCGCTTGCGCTGGGCTCCGGTTTTGTTTTGGGTGCAGCCCTGGTAGCTTATATCCTCGTCGGTGCAAAGTCCGCTTTGCGCCGGCGTTTTTTCTTTTCGGCCGGGGGCGGCTGAACCGGTCCCGCCACCTTATGTTTTGGGCCCGGCGGTCGATAACATAAGTAGAGGAATTTTTATGAAGGAGGATTTTTCATGAGTATTTCCAATCTCCAAGGGGTGGGAATGACCCCGAAGCAGTACCAGCCGGTACAGCAGCAGCAGCGGACGGTTTCGGACAGCACGGCCTCCGTCCGCCAGGACACCTTTACCCGCAGCCCGTCCACCGAGGCCGCCCAGGAGGTGGAGTCCTACAGCCGGCCCGCCAGGCTGACCGCCGATCAGGTCGAGGCGCTCCAGCGCCAGGTGGAGGAGAGCATGCTGGCCCTGGTGGAGGACATGCTGGGCACCCAGGCCCAGATCGCCAGGCGCGCCGACGGCTCCGTGGACTTCGACAACCTGGCCCAGCAGCTGGGGATCGGGACCACCCCGGAGACCGCCGCCCAGGCCATCAGCGAGGACGGCATGTGGGGCGTGGACGCCGTCTCCACCCGCCTCATCGACATGGCCATGTCCCTCACCAACGGCGACCCCGAGCAGGTGGAGACGATGCGGGAGGCCATCCGCAAGGGCTTCGAGGCGGTGGGCGCCCTGGACTCTCTCCCCCAGGTCTGCCAGGACACCTACCAGGAGACCATGAAGCGCCTGGACTACTGGAAGGCCAACGGCTCCATGGAGGGCTACGGCCAGAGCACCGCCGCCACACCGGCGGAATAAGGGGACAGCTGACGCAGGCAGCGTCCCCATCGCGCCCCGCAGCGTCTGCCGCGCTGCGGGGCAGTTTTTTGCGCCCCGCCGGCCCCAGACAGAAAAACGCCCCGCCGGCCGGCGGGGCGTCAGCTTGTCGAAAAAATCTTCAGGCTTTTTTGGCAATAAGAAAAACGCCCCGCCGGCCGGCGGGGCGTTTTTCTGTGTTGAGTTGAGAAAGAGAGAGGAGGTTGGAGATGATGAAGTGATGTTTTTCTGATTTCCTGTCCACGCTCATAGGATACCACATTCCCCGCAGGAAATGGATGGACAAACTTTGAAGGATACGTGAACAATCTGTGAATAGGGAGCGGCGGCCCCTTCTCCCTTCTCTCAGACCGTGATGACCTCCACCCCGGCCTGGTCCAGCAGGCTCCGGCCCTCGGGGGCCAGATCGCTGTCGGTGATGACGGTATGGACGGCGGAGAGGGGAAAGCTGGAGGCCACCGCGTTGGCCCCCACCTTGTCCGAGGTGGCCAGCACGATCATCTTCTTGGCCGACTTGGCCATGGCCCGGGCCACCTCCGCCCGGAAGAGGTTGATGGTGGAGATACCCTTGTCCTCGCTGATGGCGTCGGCGCCGATGAAGCACTTGTCCACCGAGAACTGGGCCAGCCCCAGCTTGGTCAGGGGCCCCACGTTGGCCTCGGCGTCGTGCTGGAAGGAGCCCCCCAGCAGCACCACGTCCAGGGCGGGGCACCGCCGCACAAAGTTGCACAGAAAGACCGAGTTGGTGATCACCGTCACCCCCCGCTTGGCCGCCAGCTCCCGGGCCAGCAGGGAGCAGGTGGACCCCGTCTCCACGATGACCGTCTCCCCGTCGCTCACCATCTCCGCCGCCCGCTGGGCGATGCGCAGCTTCTGCTCGTAGTTGTTCCACATCCGGGTGGAGGTGTCGTAGCCGTTGTCCACCGGGATGGCCCCCCCGTGGGTCCGCTTGAGCACCCCCTGGTCCTCCAGCTTCTTCAAATCCTGACGCACCGTCACCAGAGACACCCCGAAGCGCTGGGTGAGCTCGCTGACACTGACCTTGTCCTCCGTCTGGAGCAGATCAATGATCTCTAACTGCCGTTGATTGAACAATGCGAAAGCCTCCTGTACGCCGTACGAAATACCGGCTGGTTTTCTCTTAAAGAGTATCATAGCGCATTTTCCGTCAAAACGCAAGCAAAAGAAAATCGCCCCCGGGAGGAACGTCCTCCGGGGGGCGACAGGGCCGGCGGCGTCTTTTTACGGCAGGGCCACCACCTGGTACATGAGGAAGAAGTGGGCCACGCTGCCCAGCAGGATGAAGAGGTGGAAGATCTCGTGGCAGCCGAAGCGGGGGTTGTTCCGCCCCGGCCACTTGACGGCGTAGAGCACGCCCCCCACGGTGTAGAGCACGCCCCCCAGCGCCAGCCAGAAGAAGCCCAGAGGGGACAGGTTCCGCAGCAGGGCGGGGATCATGAAGACCGACATCCACCCCATGAAGAGGTAGACCCCCGCCGTCACCCACCGGGGCGCGTCGATCCACACCAGGGCCATCACCGTGCCCAGCAGAGCCACCGCCCACACCACGATGAGCATGGGGATGCCCCCGTCCTGGGGGAGGGTGAGCAGGCAGATGGGGGTATAGGTGCCGGCGATGAGGAAATAAATCGAGATGTGGTCGTACTTCCGCAGGGCGATCCGCCCCGCCACCGGCGTGTTGAGACAGTGGTAGAGGGTGCTGGCCGTGTACAGCCCGATCATGCTCAGGCCGTAGATCAGAAAGGCCGCCCCCGCCGTCCAGCCGCCCCCCAGGTTCCAGACCCGCAGCAGCAGGAGCACCGTGCCCGCCACGCCCAGCGCCGCCCCCACCCAGTGGGTGATGGCCGACCAGGGCCGCAGCCCGTCATAGGGGTCCCGCCCCCGCTCCCGGCTCAGCCGCCGCCGCCTCGTCCCCGCCATGGGGAGCGCGCTGTACTCGATGCGCTCATCCATACCATCACCGCGCCCTTCGCAATGCCCGCCGCCGGCGGAGGGGCCGCCGGGGCATGTGTTTTTTCTTCCTCTCTAGTATAACTCATCCCATCGCAAAATATCAATATAAAAATTATAAAATCTAGTTTTTTAAATCAGATTTGGAATTGGGCAGAATGGGCAAAGGCAGACGGCGGTACCAGCACAGCACATCGGTGGAACCGCTCCTGCGCAGGAGGAAGACGGTGAGGGCGCCGTCCAGGGCCAGGGCGGCGGCGGCGGGGGGGAGCAGCCAGTCCGGCAGGCGCTCCACCCCGGCGGCGGCCAGGGGCTGGATGCCGTAGACCGTCACCAGGCCCAGCAGGCACCAGAAGGCGGAGAAGAGGGGGCACACCCGCCCCCCCAGGTTGCCGGGGAACTGGGCGTAGTCCCAGAAGGACACCCCCAGGGCCTTTTCGTAAAAAAGGCTCATGGCGTACTCGGCGGCGGTGGCGGCCAGGGCCGACCACCCCGCCGCCAGCGCCGGGTAGGGGGAGAGCCGGGCCGCCGGGGCCAGGATGAGCAGGGCCCCCACCCCGTACACCGGGCACAGGGGCAGAAAATAAAAGCACTTCCTGTCCTGCTTTTCCACCCCCAGCCCCCGGGCGTAGGCCACCTCAACCAGAAAGCCCAGAAAGCTGTAGAGGACAAAATACCAGAAAAGCGCTTTGAACACGTCCATCCCTCCCATCGCTTCCACTAGGATGGACGGGGGCGGGGGAAATCATACGGGGGCGGGGCTTCCATTCCCTGGCGGACACAAGGATGAGGGGGCAAAGGCGGGGGAAATTTGTCATCTTGTCCCCTTGTCTCCGGGTGGCGGTTGTGGTAGAATGAAAAAAATTTTAAAGGGGACGTCAAAGTATGCGGCATCTCATTGATTTCGGGGACCTCAGCCGAGCGGAGTGGGACTCACTGTACCAGCGGTGCAGTGAGATCATGGACCACCCCGCTGATTTTTTGGACGTCTGCAAGGGCAGGGTGATGGCCAGTCTCTTCTATGAGCCCTCCACCCGCACCAACTTCTCCTTCCAGACCGCCATGCTCCGGGTAGGGGGCACGGTGTTCGGCTTCGCCGACCCCCGTTCCTCCTCGGTATCCAAGGGGGAGACCCTGAAGGATACCATTAAAATGGTGTCCGGCTACGCCGACGTGGTGGTCATGCGCAACCCCCGGGAGGGGGCGGCCAAGGCGGCCTCCCTCTACTCCGACGTGCCGGTGATCAACGCCGGCGACGGCGGCCACATGCACCCCACCCAGACCACCGCCGACCTCACCACCATCACCAGCCTGCG
>DXCX01000072.1 GCA_019115785.1 Candidatus Intestinimonas merdavium
CCGCGGTGGTCACCCCATCCCCTACGCCCACGCCCCAGCCCCCAACCACCGCCACCCTGGCGGTGTGCGGAGATGTAATGAGCCACATGCCGGTGACCAATGACGCCTGGGACGAGGCCCAGGGCATTTACGACTACACCCCCATCTTTGAGGCCGCACGGCCCTATGTGGAGGGGGCGGATTACGCCGTGGCCAATTTGGAGACCACCCTCTCCACCGAGGGCCCCTACTCCGGCTACCCCGCCTTCCGCTCCCCTTCCGCCCTGGCGGAGGATCTGAAGGAGCTGGGCTTCGACCTGATGCTCACCGCCAACAACCACTGCCTGGACCAGCGGTATGACGGGCTGGTGTCCACCCTGGACCAGCTGGACCAGGCCGGACTGGCCCATGTGGGCACCGCCCGGACGGCGGAGGAGTCCGGCGCGGCCAACATCCATGTGGCCGACGTGGGTGGCATCTCGGTGGCCTTCCTGGGCTACACCTACGGCACCAACGGCATCCCCCTGCCCGAGGGGAGGGAGTATGCGGTGAACCTCTTTAACACCGACTACATGACCACCCTCTCCACCCCGGACACCCAGCGGCTGGAGTCCGATCTGGCCGCCGCCCGTGCCCTGGACACCGACCTCATCGCCGTCATGATCCACTGGGGGGTGGAGTACCAGACCACCCAGAACAGCTACCAGGAGGAGCTGGCCGACCTGCTCATCGCCAACGGGGCCGATCTGGTGCTGGGAGGCCACTCCCACGTGCCCCAGCCCATTGAGACCCGGACCGTGACCGCCGCCGACGGCACGCAGCGCACCGGCTTTGTATGCTACTCCCTGGGCAACTTCATCTCCTCCCAGGTGGACCCCCTCACCGACACCACGGCGGTGCTCACCCTGGAGCTCACCCTGGACCACGAGACGGGAGAGGCCGGGGTCACCGGCTGGTCCTACGCCCCCATGCTCATGGTGCGCCGGGACGGGACGGAGCGGGTCTTCACCCTCACCGACGCCTCCTCCCTCCCGGTGGGGGCCTCGGATGACCTGACCCGGGCCCTGGAGGAGGCGGCCGCCAACTGCGACGCCATCCTGGGCCCCGCCACCGGTCCTTAAGCGGGAGAAACGCAAAAGCGACCTGTTGGAAAATAGGCACTATAACAAAACGAGAGGCTGCCCCCATTTTGGGGGTAGCCTCAGTCTGTCGAAAAAGTGCAAATGCGTCTGATCTCGTGCAAGAGCCTCGCAGAGTTCCGTCGTCCGCAGACGACGGAAGAAAGCGCAAGACCGACGTGCGTATCCGTAAAACCGTATGGGGAATTTCCCTTGCGCTGCTTCTTCTGCGTGGAGTGGGGTGTGGGCAGGTACCGGTGGTCGGCCAATTACGATACTGGACAGGGACATCTTGATTGTGGCATGTGTGTCATATTCGCGCCTTAATGTGGATAATCTGCGCTTGCAAACGGTAAAAGATGCAGGTATACTAAATTTAAAAAGTACAGAAAGCAAGGAAAGCCTACTGAGATCACAAAATAGAATAGGAGGTGCCAACATGACCCAGACCTATATGCCGCGGCGGAAGAATCCCTTTCAGGCGGACAACGCGGGTCCGGCCAGCGGTCCTTCCCAGGTTACCATGGCAGCATCCGGCGCTCTGGCAGGAGCATCTGTGGACCAGGGAGAGGGACTGGCAGAACAGATGAACCAGCGCATGGCAAAGCAGTTTGGCATCGGCTTCCCCGGCGCGGAGGAGCTCAGCGGCGTTCAAGTGCATTACAATTCCTCTCTGCCCAGCAAGGTGGACGCGGAAGCGTACACCCAGGGCGACCACATTTATCTGGCCGCTGGGCAGGAGCACCATCTGGCCCACGAGCTGGGTCACGTGATGCAGCAGCGCCGGGGGTATGTGCCCACCACCGAGCGCATCGGCGGCCTGTCCGCCAACACCGACCCAGCCCTGGAGCGGGAGGCCGACGTACTGGGCCAGCAGTTTGCCAACGCCATGCCCGGCATTTCCGGCGGCGTGGGCACCTTTGGCGGCACACCCTCGGCCACGGATGCCGCTGCCCCCATCCAAATGGCCGGCCACAAGGGTGTCATGCAGTTTGGCAGCTAGTCCATCGTCAAGCGCATCGAGCGCAACGAGTATGAGGAGTACCGGCGAGTCATGGAGCAGCAGACCAACACCGAAGTAGATCCGGAAACCCGGCGGCGGGCTCTGGCCGCCTTCCCCCGCATTTATGGCGTGTATACCCAGGCCCAGGCCGAGCAGGAGGCCTTTCCGGACTTCGACGGCGACAAGGGTAAGCAGCTCACCGGCTGGATCCAGGGCAACGGCAAGGCGCTGCAGGATGCGCGAGCCAAGTCCGGTGGAGAGCCGGAAAATGAGGAGGGCTACTACGTCCAGATGGAGAGCATGGGCGGTTCCGGGTTCTCCGTCAAGGACTTCAAGGTGGGCACCTTCACTGCCAACGCCGAGGAGCTATATCAGCACGGCCACAAGGGCTCGAAGAGCAGCGCCCTGAAAAAGGAACACAAGATGCGGGAAAACGACGATGCCCGCAGCGAGACCGCTCGCTATGGCCTGCGGGACTCGGATGAGATCCAAAAGGGGATAAATCCCCTGCGCAAGTTCATGGCTGGTCAGCGCATCGATACCCTAAGCGCCACCAAGGAGCAGGTGAAGGGTGGCCGTTACAGGGCGGTGCCGACGGCGGCGATGTCAGCCAGGTCATCCAGGACCTGAACGGCATCGAGGAGTATTTCCAGAACTCCGACACGGTCTATGTGGCCTCCAGTGTCATCATCAAGTGGGCCAAGGAGGGCGGCGGCGACCGGGACCAGGCCCGCCTGATCGACCTGGCCCATCCTATCCGCAAGGGCAAAGCCTCGGACGAGGTCTTCCAGGCCGCCAAGGAGGGGATGCTGCTGGGTATCCGCAACGTGCGTAACCTTCTGTTGGGCGGCAACCTGGAGGAAGGGGTAGAAAAGAAGCTGCCCATCGGTGTGGGCAATCTGGAGACCAAAACCCCCGGTGGCGAGCAGCCCAATGCCCCCGGCGGTCAGGTGGCCGCCGCACCTGCCCAGGCCGCAGCGGCCCCGGCACAGGCTTCCGACAACCCTCTGGAGGCTATGTTCCTCCAGGCACCTGTCCAGGGCAGAGGACGCCGGAACAGCGGCATCGGCGGCCACCGCCGCCCCAGCCTTGGCAGACACCGCCGGAACGCCGTCAAGGGGGATGCCCCGGCCCTGGAGGACCTTCTGGTAGCCGGAGCGGCGGGGGATGCCTCCGCCTCGGCCCCCAAGGCGGCGCCTGCGCCCACTCCGGCCCCCGCGCCTGCGTCGGCCTCTGCCCAGCCGGAAGCCGCCTCGGCCGAGCCGGATGCGGAGGAACTGAAACGGATGGCCCAGGAAGGGAAGACACTCACGATTGCCCAAAGACGACGGATTTACGGCGGCTGATGCCGTCTGCCTGCCGGTGGGTTTCTGCCGGAAAACCGGATCATATTCTTTGGAGCGAAGAGCCCGCCGCAGAATGAAAAAATTCTGCGGCGGGTTTCTTGTTGTCTGGAGGGGTCTGAACGGCGGAAATTTCCACAAAATACGAGAATATTCGTCCAAAATGGGTATAATAAACCAGACTCAGGCGGTTTGTCTGCGTCCATGTGGAAAACTTTTCTGTTTTTAATGGGAATACCTCTTTCTGAGTTCTTGTTCCTATTATACTACATTGCTCGTGTAAACACTATCTAATCGTTTGGTCGCTTGGAAACATTGACATAAAAATAGCCGCAAGCCACTTTTCATGACTTGCGGCTATTTCCACATTTTCGTCCGGGGTAACACCCCAGGGCCTCTCTCAATCGGTCATTCTTAGGTTCATCTCAAGATGTCCTTATGATGAGTAGCCCTTCGGGCGGCCGTTTTGTCGCTGGTATGGAATTGGGGAGAGACTTAATAGGCCACGCCCCAGTAGATCATGTGCTTGGCGGGCTTGCCGCAGATGGGGCACACGTCGCCCAGGTGCTCCTGGGCGAAGGGGATGCACCGGGAGGTGACGCCGGCCTCCTCCTTCATACGGACCTCGCAGGCCTCATCGCCGCACCACATGGTCTTGGCGAAGCCGCCCCGCTCCTTCATCTTCTCCCGGACCTCCTCCAGGCTGGAGCAGGCATAGGTATTGTCCTCCAGGTTCTTCTTGGCCCGGGCATAGAGGCCGTCGTGGATGGCGTCCAGCATGGCGGCCACGGTATCCTCGATGCCGTCCAGGGAGACAAAGCTCTTCTCCCCGCTGTCCCTTCTCACCAGAACGCACTGGTTCTTCTCCATGTCCTTGGGGCCCAGCTCCAGGCGGAGGGGGATTCCCTTCATCTCGTACTCGGCGAACTTCCAGCCGGCGGACTGGTCGGAGTCGTCCATCTTCACCCGGAAGCCGGCCTTGACCAGGCGGTCCATGACGGCCCGGTTGGCCTCCAGGACCCCCTCCCTGTGCTGGGCCACGGGAATGATAACCACCTGAATGGGGGCAATGCGGGGGGGCAGCACCAGGCCGTTGTTGTCGCCGTGGGTCATGATGATGCCGCCGATCATCCGGGTGGACACGCCCCAGGAGGTCTGGTGGGGGTAGTGGAGCTGGTTGTCCTTCCCAGTGAAGGTGATCTCAAAGGCCCTGGCGAAGCCGTCGCCGAAGTAGTGGCTGGTGCCGGCCTGGAGGGCCTTCTTGTCGTGCATCATGCA